>JAJAPY010000017.1 GCA_020523885.1 Candidatus Liberimonas magnetica
ATAATACCCGTCCAAAGAATAATCATATCCTTTTAATCTGGTTTGTTTTCTTGATCTGTATGTGTTCATTAACACCTATTTTCACGTGTATTTGTATCTTTTGACTAATTGTTCCTTGTATCCTGTCTTGCCTGTTCCAGTACCAGGCCAGAATAGAGGCGCTGATTATGCACCAGGTGGCGAAGATGGCGTTGGGAACTGCGGCTTGGGCGCCGAAATGTTTGATGGCAAGCACTGCGCCGAGGCCTGCATTCTGCATACCAACGCACAGGGCAACGGTCCTGCGGCGCTGTATGTCAAAACCGAATAGTATCCCTGCCCAGTAACCCAGAATTAACCCAGTAGTGTTGAGCAAGAAAACAGCTGCGAGAATTATCCAGCTTATATTTAAAATGTAATCCCTGTTTAATGCGACTACAAGGCCGCAAATGCAGGCAATAAATATGCTTGAGATAGCAGGAAAAATAGCTTTGAATTTTTCTATATGAGATTTATAATAATGTTTAATAGTGAGGCCGATAGCAAGCGGAATGATGACCATTTTTAATATGCTTATTACCATAGGGAGGAATGGAATATCTAAATATACATGGCCGAAAATATACGTGAATGTAGGTGTTAAAATAGGAGCCAGGAGTGTTATTACACTGGTAAGAGCTATTGAGTAGGGGACGTCGGCGCGTGCAGCGTATGAAACTACGCTTAACGCCATAGCATCCGGGACCGAACCCGCAATGATAAGCCCGAGCGCCAGTTCCGGCGGCAGTTGAAGAAGCTTTGCAACAAGAAAAGAAGCTAACGGCATGATCCCGAATTGGGCAGATACGCCCAAAAGCACAGGCTTTGGGCTCGTTATCATTGGTTTATAATCTATCGGGTTAGTAACCATGCCAATACCGAGCATGGTTAAGGCAAACAGCCATTCAAGGTACGGTTTCAGCCAGGAAAGGCACGGCGGGTAAAAATATCCCGCTAAACCTGCAAAGATAACAAGAACAACCATAGAACGGGATATTCTATCGAAAAAAGAGTTGAACATGAACACCCTAAAAGTTTATTTTTGCCCGGGAAGTTATCTTTACGTTCTTTTTTATTTCTTTTACGATCTGGGCAGGGTCATCCATCACTTTAAATATTGAAAGTTCCGGTTTTGTTACCATACCCCACTTGACCATTGTGTTATTCAACCACTCGATCAACCCTTTCCAGTATTTTGAGTTGTAAAGGATTATAGGTATCTTTGTTATCTTGTTGGTTTGAACCAGGGTAAGGACCTCAAAACACTCATCCATAGTGCCGAAACCCCCGGGCATAACTATAACGCCAGAAGCGTATTTTAAGAACATGACCTTCCTTACAAAAAAGTATTTGAAACCCACGGGCATCGTAACGTAAGGGTTGATGCATTGCTCCATGGGGAGTTCTATGTTAAGGCCGACGGATTTCCCTTTGGCGAGCTTCGCTCCGAGGTTGGCGCCTTCCATAAGACCCGGGCCGCCGCCGGTTATTATAGTGTACCCGGCTTTGGCAAGCCCGTACGCTATGGTTTTTGCCACCTTATAATCGCTGCTCGAATTTTTACTGCGCGCTGACCCGAAAATAGTAATGGATGACGCTATGTCAGAAAGAGAGTCAAAACCGTCGACAAACTCAGACATTATCTTGAAGACCCTCCAGGGGTCCTCGTGGTAAAGAGTATGTTGTTTATGAATGTCGCTTGTCTTTTCTTCGCATTTCTTTGGCATAGCCTCTCCTTTTTTATTGTGCAGTCACTAAATTAATTTATACAAATTCAACATTTCCATCGCGTTCATGGCGGCATCGGCGCCTTTATTGCCCGATTTTGTGCCTGCCCTTTCAATCGACTGCTCAATCGAGTCGGTTGTAAGCACTCCAAAGATAACAGGTATATTGCTATCTAGAGCAACAGCGGCAACTCCTTTTGAAACCTCAGCAGAGATATAGTCAAAATGAGGAGTATCTCCTTTTATCACACAGCCCAGGCAGATAACTGCATCATATTTTTTGTTCTTTGACATTTTCCTTGCAACAGGAGGTATCTCAAAAGCACCCGGGACCCAGGCTATATCTATATCCATTTCCCTTACCCCGTGCCTTATCAACGCATCGAGCGCACCATCAACAAGTTTGCTTGTTATAAACTCATTAAACCTCGAAACAACAATCCCGAACTTTTTGCCGAGCACATCCATTTTGCCCTGAATTACCATTGCCATGAAAACCTCCAATAACTTCAGTATTAAGTTCTAAGCTGTAAGCGGTAAGAAAAACCTTCTTTCTTAATCCTTATCCCTGGTTTTATATATTTAACAAATGGCCTAACTTTTCTTTCTTTGTCTTTAGATACTTTTTGCTTGATTTTGTCGGGGCTATCTCAAGGGGTATCCTTTCAGTGACTTTTAAGCCGTAGCCTTCAAGGCCTACTATCTTTCTCGGGTTGTTCGTTAAAAGCCGTATAGTGGACAAGCCAAGATCGCTTAATATCTGAGCTCCTATTCCGTAGTCCCTTAGATCCGCAGGAAATCCAAGAGCAAGGTTTGCTTCCACTGTGTCGAGTCCCTTTTTCTGCTGGAGTTCGTAAGCATGCATCTTATTTACAAGACCTATTCCCCTACCTTCCTGAAGCATATATAGTACTACACCCGTGCCTACTTTGTCCACTATTTTCATAGCTTTATCAAGCTGGCCGCCGCAATCGCACCTTAAAGAATGGAATATATCCCCCGTGATGCAGGATGAATGAACCCGTACTAAAACGTTCTTCTTACCACTAACTTTACCTTTTACAAGGGCTATATGAGTTTCTTTTTTTAGGATATCTTCGTAAAGGTAAAGTTTAAAATCGCCGAATTTCGTAGGAAGGTCTACGGAAATAAGTTCTTTTACAAGTTTTTCGTTCTTACGCCTGAATTCTATAAGGTCTTTAATGGTTATTATCTTAAGGCCGTAAGTCTTGGAAAATTTTATAAGTTCCGGAACCCTTGACATCGTACCGTCTTCGTGCATTATTTCACAGATGACACCGGCAGGATAAAGGCCTGCCAGGCGGGAGATGTCAACAGATGCCTCTGTGTGGCCTGCACGAACCAAAACCCCGCCGTCCTTATACCTGAGCGGGAATACATGCCCGGGCTTATAGAGGTCGGCCGGCTTAGTTTTTGGATTTAAAACTGTCCTGATAGTTACTGCCCTATCATGTGCGGAAATCCCTGTAGACGTACCGTGTTTTGCATCTATTGAAACGGTAAAATAAGCGTCTTTTACTTCATCTGAACGCTCAACCATGCGCTGGATCTTGAGTTCATCAAGCCGTGAGCCAATAAGCGGAAGGCAGATAAGGCCTCTGCCGTACTTTGCCATAAAATTAATTATCTCCGGTGTGACCTTTTCTGCTGCGCAGACAAGGTCACCTTCATTTTCACGGCCCGGGTCATCTACAATAATTATCATTTTACCTTTTCTTATGTCTTCAATTGCTTCCGGTATAGTTGAAAATTTAAATTGATTCATTTTAGCTCCCACTCAAGCGTTTAGCGTAGAGCGTATAGCGGATAGAAAAGTCAAAATCTTTAAGGACTTTTAGCATTTCCTATACGCTAAACGCTATCCGCTCTACGCTAAATAAATCCGTTCTCTTTTAAAAAATTTGCGGTTAATTTATTATATTTTTTATGATATTTTACTATATTTTCAATGTATTTTGCTAATATATCTGTTTCAATATTCACTAAGTCACCTATTTTCTTATGCGAAAGCGAGGTATTCTTAAATGTGAGAGGTACTATAGCAGTCATAAATGAGTTCTCATTGATTTCAGCTATTGTTAGGCTTATTCCATCAACCGCAATTGAACCTTTTAAGGCAATATAAGGCATTAATTCACGATTAATTTCAATATAGAATTCAAAGAAATCGTTATTATTATGAGTAATTTTTGTTACTTTGCCTGTGCCTTCAATATGACCTAAAACAATATGACCCCCAAAACGTGAATTTGCATACATGGCTCTTTCAAGGTTAACAAAATCCCCAGCTTTTAATTTAGAAAAATTACTTTTTCTTGCAGTTTCAGGGCTGACATCAAAACCTATCTTATTTCCAATTGTTTTTGTAGAAGTAAGGCATATTCCGTTTACAGATACGCTATCGCCTGTTTTAATATTGTCAAGATTTGTGCTTAAAACAATGTTTTTGCCTGTTATCTTTTCAATTTTGCCTAAATCTTCAATTATCCCGGTAAACATTATATTCTGCCCCTCAAGATAAAATCCTTACCCAGTTTTGAAACATGGAAAGTTTTCAGGTTTATGGCCTTTGAAACCTTAGCTACACCCGTACCTTCAATGGGAGTTTTGGCATCCCTGCCGCCTATTATCTTTGGTGAAACAGCTAAAATAATTTCATCAACTATACCGTCTTCTAATGCCTTTGCAGCTGTTTCGCCTCCACCTTCAAGCAATACATTATATATTCCATATTTCATTAACAATTTCAATATATTTTTAAAGTTAATATATCCTTTCACAGATGGCATTTTTACAGGTATAACGCCAGGTCTTTTAGCTAAAGCTTCAAGTTTTGCTTTAACTTTATTTGATGAATATATTATGATGGTTGATATATTGCCGTCAACTACTTTGTAGTTTAAAGGTGTCTTTAGCTCCGGGTCAATAATTATTCTAACCGGATTTGAACCAAATCCATGGCTTGAAAGCTCAGGATTATCCTTTAATACAGTGTTTACCCCCACTAAGATGCCGTCCATTTTAGATCTAAGCTTATGAACAAATGCCCTGGACTCTGGGCCTGATATCCATTTGGAGTCGCCGGTTCTTGCAGCTATTTTACCATCAACTGACATCGCCATTTTAAGCACTACACGGCTCCTATTATACTTTAATCCGGTCAAATAACGTTCGTTTTGAAGCATACTTTGTTGACTTAAAACACCTGTAGTAACTTTTATTCCTTTCTTTGAAAGATATTTTATTCCCTTTCCAAAAACTTCCGGGTTCGGGTCTTCAATGGATGTTACAACCCTTTTTACCCCTGCTTTTACAATACTTTCTGCGCAAGGCGGTGTTTTTGCCCAATGTGTGCATGGTTCTAGGGTAACATACAAAGTTGAACCTGAAGCGTTCCTGCCTGCCTGTTTTAAAGCGTTTATTTCTGCATGTGGACCGCCAAAATACTCGTGATACCCTCTGCCGATTATCTTATTATCTTTAACTAAAACACATCCGACCATTGGGTTTGGATGAACACGGCTTGCCCCGCGTTTTGCAAGAGCAAACGCTATTTTCATATATTTTTTGTCTAAGGCCTGCTTTTCCATATGGAATCCCCCGGCATTACAACCTTCATCTCCTATCTCGTCAAGTCGTGATGCGGCGAGATAAAATCAAAAGTCCTCGAAAAGATAATTTCTTCGGGGACTTAGCTTATTTAATAAATTAATTATTTAATTAATATTATTCAATCTTCTTTTATCCGGACTTACCGCCATAGGCGGATCACCGTCGGCATCCGATTTTCACGGATTCAGTCCTGAACTTTATATTTAGGACACGTAGGCTTTCTCCGCTAAAACGCTTTTTAAATTAAAGATACGGAGTTTACTACCGATAGGGATTTTCACCCTTCCCCGAAGATATGCTTAAATTCTATACAAATTTATAAAAAAATTAGAGATATGTCAAGTTTTTGCGTCTATCACGCTGCGTCTTGCCGCCTTTTTTGCCCTACTGTAAATACCCCAGGGTTTTCATTGTTTTTATTTTTTCCTGAGTCAGCTTGTTTTCTGACATACCTGTTTTAACGATATTTTTAAATATCTTAACATTATTAGCCTGAAATTCATGAAGGAATTCTGTGACTTTTTTATAAAGAAAAAGATTAGGCAGGTAATTATTAAAATAGCCCTCTTCTGTTTTATCGGTATTTAAGTTAAAGAACCTTAATAAATAATAATTCGTTTTTGTCTTTTTAGACAAGTACGAAATGAAATCGCCCTCAACACTCTTTGAATAAAGAATATGCATATTTTTATGGATTAGCGAAGCATCGTTATCCTTCAGAGGGCTAGAATACTCTTTATTGGTCATCTCCTCCGAAATCAATGCCCTGTTATTCCAGTAGGGCATATCTTTGCCAAAAATTAACGGCAGCAGTGAATCTCCCTGTAATAAAAAAGATGACTTGTCGATTTTTACCAGGTCTAAAACTGTCGGAGTTATATCCAGAAGCTGGACAGGCTGTTTGATTTTAAGGTTTTTTGGCAGTTTATCAGGGTAATAAATTAAAAATGGGACTTTGATAACCTGCCTGTAGCTTGGCGGCTGGTGCAGCCAGAAAGTATGTTCACCCAAAAATTCTCCATGGTCAGCGATATGAATTATTACCGTAGTATCATACATTCCGAGTTTTTTTAGCTTATTTACCAGTTTATTAAAAATAAAATCATTATGCCTGACTGAACCGTCATACAGGTCACGCCTTCCCTGTAAAGTTGGCGAACTTATATAGGGCGGATCAAATTCCGGGTCTCTTTTCTCAGCGATAGATATCTTTGTATCTTTATTATTTAAATACCAGGCATCAAAAGGCTTTGGCGCTTGATAGGGGCCGTGTGGTTTTATTTTATGCACGTAAAGAAACAGATTTCTATCGGTATTATTGTCAAGCCATTCAAATAAGATGCCCGGATTCATAGGTCCCTTTGAAATCTTATCTGCAGTAAAGCTGTATCCGGGGTGAAGGTTTGTAGCGTGAGTAGAAAATGTATTCTCGGAAAATGCAGCTGTTTCAAAACCCTGGTTTCTCATGATTTCAGGCAGTCTGAGGAATTTGTCATCCAAAATGTCAAACACACGCCAGACTCCGTTTGAAGAAGCGTAAAGTGAAGTCATAAATGAAGAGCACGAAGTTGCTGTATCTGTGGTTTGCGATATGGCATTAAGGAATAGGATACCATCTTTGAGCAAAAATGTCTTAGCAGGAGTAGTATTTCTTTTGTAGTCGTAACAAGACATATTATCGGCTCTTAACGCGTCTTCAAGCCAAATTATTACATTAACCCGGTCTTTTGGTGGTTCATAAATAACAGGGTTTCCCCAAAAAGCGATGTTGCCTCCGGAGCTGATAGTTTCAAAGGTAATTTCTACCAGGGTGTCCGACCATTTACTTACATCTATCTTGAAATCAAACCAATTTGATGAATTATTTATTGTCTTGGTATAGATTACTTGATTATTACCGCCGTTTTTAAATGTAACATTGAATTTTACAGGATTAGTATTTTTTAGTACCCCGATCGATGATTTAAAAAACATCCTGCCTTTAGGGATCTTAAGAGTATATTTGGCTTTTGCAGGGGTTAGAAAATACATAGCCTTTTTTATAATACCATCCTTGGCTTCGTAAGTATCGCCATAAAGAGCTTTGGAGTATTTATTGTTTGATGAAATAAAATTTATATATTTTATTTCGATTTTATCCTCACTTCTAAAGTAAAGGCATATATTATTTACCGTCATTTCAGATTCCTTAAATAACAAGGAATCAATTATGTAAGTATGATAATTACCGTCCGGAATTATGTCTAGATTCAATATAGTTGCTATTTTTGGATCCATAGCTATTTTCTTAAAATCAAATTCAGCCTTATCTGTCATATAAAGTGTCATTTTATTGTTATTGTTTGTTTTTAGTTTTATTTCAATGTTTTTAATATTTTTAAAAGGTATATTTAAATCCTTCTTAATATTAATGTATTTATCGCTTTCAACAAGATCTTTAAGTTTATTGGCGGAAATATATACTTTGCGAAGCTTACCGTCAAACAATTTTTTGTCAGCGTCAAAATTAATTAAATAAGAACTGTCTCCCCGTGTATTTATTCTTGATTTTGGGATGGCCAATTTTGCATCCGAAAGATGTTCGTCAAACAGGTAATAGAAGGAATTAAGGGGGTTTGGTTTAAGATTTTTAAGTACCTTGGTTTTATCAAATTGTGAGGAATTCTTTAGGGTCAATTGCTGCCTATTAATTATTGAGCTCATAGCTTTTGATAAACCAAATAAATTCAACCCGTATGAAATAGTATTAATGACTAAGGCAATTGAAATCAGCACAGCGGCTAATAAGGTTAATAGGAAAAGATATTTTAATATTTTATTCATAAAAGAGCCAATAATAAAATCTATCAGCCGGAAGCTATCTTAAATAACGTAGAAACGCCCAAAAAAGTTATGAATACCCCAACATATAATTTAAGTTTAACAACATTGACTTTTTTTACTGTAAGAGCGGCAAAGGGAACAGCAGGAACAGCTGCCAGGATCAATAAACCTGTAAGTTTCCAGTCTATAGCTTTTCCCATGACAATATAGACAAGGAACCCAACCAGACAGGTAACGGCTTCAGCAAAAGCAGTTATACCTACTGCATTTTTTGCGCTTACACCTGAAAGTATCTGGCCTCCCATCACAAGAGGGCCGTATCCGCCTCCGGATATACCCTTGTTAAAAGCAGCAAGGAAACTAATACCCATTATCTTACGCCACGAAAATGCCATGGGCTTAGTAACGGAAAAAAGTATCAATAAACCCATTGCAGTAACTAAAATACCGATATAGAGGATCAACAGCCACTTTGGGACCTTTAAGGCTATAATAACGGATATTATTGCTCCAAGCGAACTTATAATACCGAGATACAATGCTACTTTAAAATCATCGGACTTCATACTAAGATCTACATTTGATAAGTTGTGGTGCAATAAACATGCAGCGATATCCGTAATGAGCTGTGATATTAGTATGGCAGGAACAACGTATACAGGGTTATATCCTAAGATGATCAGGATAGGGGCAAGAGCTGTCCCGTACCCCATGCCCAGGCTGGAGTCAAGATACTCGCTTATAAATGCTATTATTCCTACTAAAGGATTCATAAATTCTGAGACAAGCCGCTTAAATTTAATATTTGATTTTAACAAACTAGGCCGGACAAGTCAAGGAATCTAGGCTAAATGAGGATTTTAATTGATTTTTATCTATAATTTTGATAGTTTATTCACAAATGGAGGCTGCAATTGTTTTTTGGATACATTGACACCGGAACCGGTTACACTATAATTAGTTCTTTTACCTGGATACTGGGGTTATTAATTAGTATATTCGGGGTATTTTTATTATATATTAAGCGTATATTTAAATTCATAAAAAATAATTATGAATTATTAATAATTATCCTTATTTTTATAATTCTATCAATTTGTACCTTAGGAGTAATTATGAATAAAGGTAAATCGACTTTTGAAAAAAAACTTGTGATCCTGGGTTTTGACGGCTTAAGCCCGGAGATACTTGAACCAATGATGAAGGAAGGCAGACTTCCTAATTTTTCATACCTTAAAGAGAAAGGTTCTTACAGCAGGCTGTCTACAACCAACCCGTCGCAATCCCCGGTTGCCTGGTCTTCATTTGCTACCGGTAAAAATCCCGGCAAAACCGCAATATTTGATTTTATCGTGAGGGACCCGAAAACTTACGCATTGGACCTATCTATCTCAAATATGAAAAACGGCAAACCTGTCAAGATAGTTCAATCAAAAGCATTCTGGGATTATACTTCAGAGCTTAAAATACCTACAGTTATTATTACCTGCCCGGTAACTTTTCCTCCAGATAAGATCTACGGCAGGATGCTTTCAGGCATAGGCGTTCCGGACATACTTGGGACTGAAGGCACATTCACTTTCTACACTTCACAAGAGCTGGATAAATCCAAATTTATCGGAGGAAATGTCTTTAAGGTAGAAATGGCTTCCGAAATGGAGCTAGACCTCATAGGGCCGAAGGTAAATACCGTTACGAAGCAATCAGAGAACGTAAAGGTTCCTTTTAAAGTGAAGGCCCTTAAAGATGAAAACGGCATAGAGATAGAATGTCAAAATGATAAATTTACTCTCAGGCAGGGCCAATGGAGCGGCTGGAAGGAAGTGGAGTTTAAAATTGACTGGGTAACGAAATTAAAAGGTATTTTTAAATTCTACCTGGTTGACACAAGCCAGGGATTTAACCTTTATATAAGCCCTATAAATTATGATCCAAGAGATCCTTTCTACCAGATATCTTACCCCAAAGGTTACAGCAAAGAACTGGCAGGAGCTATCGGCCTTTATTATACCCAGGGAATGCCCATGGATACCTGGGCGGTCAATGAAAATCGGATCACAGAAGAACCTTTTATAGAACAGGTCAACGAAGTTTTTAAAGAAAAAAATGCAATGCTTGATTTTGAAATGAACAGGTTTGAGAAAGGTGTTTTGTTCTGTTATTTTGAATCATCAGATATAATCCAGCATATGTTCTGGCGCTATAGGGATACCAAACACCCGTTGTATGATAAAACTGCAGCACGGAAATACGGCAATATGATCCGGGATTGGTATATAAAACTGGATGAAACTCTCGGCAAGATTCTTAAGAACCTGGGCAGCAAAGATACTATCCTGGTTTTATCCGACCATGGATTTAATACTTACAGAAGAAGCGTACATGTAAATACCTGGCTTATGAAGAACGGCTATTTAAAACTTGTTAATGAGAATGAATTCGCCGGAAATGAATTATTAAATAATATCGACTGGTCAAAAACAAAAGCTTATGCAATAGGTTTCGGGTCTGTTTACATCAATCAGGAAGGCAGAGAAAAGCAAGGCCTAGTTAAGCCCGGAAAAGAAACTGATACGGTAATAGATGAAATAATACAAAAAATGGAAAAATGGACAGACGGCAGGTCAAATGATAAAATAATACACAAGGTATATAAAAAAGAGGATATTTTCAAAGGCCCTTATCTAAAAGAGGCGCCCGACCTTTATATAGGCTTTAATATCGGTTATCAGTCCTCCTGGCAAACCGCACTCGGAGGAGTACCAGATAAACTCGTTGAAGACAACATAAAAAAATGGTCGGGTTCACATTTGTTCGATCCATCTCTGGTGCCTGGAGTATTTTTGTCCAATAAAAAGGGTTTAATAGAACATCCGTCTATTTACGATATTGCCTTTACAATATTAAAAATGATAGGCATCAGCGATAAGAAAATAAAAGAGTATGATCTGGATGGAACCTCATTATTTACGGAGCAATGAAAAATGCCTTACCTGTTCCACTACAAGGAAATATATTTGTTTTTGTCCTGCTTTACTGCCCTACTGTAAATACCCCATGGATCTCAATGTCTTTATTTCTTCCTGAGTCAACTTATTCTGCGGCTTTTTTGTTTTAACTATATTTTCAAATATCTTTAAATTGTTAGCCTGAAAGTCATAAAGGAATTTTTTGACTTTTCTATAAAGAAACAAATTAGGCAGGTAATTATTAAAATAGCCCTCCTCTGTTTTATCGGTATTTAAGTTAAAAAACCTTAATAAATGACAGTTTGCCTTACTCTTTTGTAGTAACCATGACAAAAAATCGTTCGTAACACTATTTGAATAAAGGATATGCGTCCTTTTATAAATCAGCGACGCGTCGGTATTGTTCAAAGGCCCAGAATAGTTTTTAGCTGTAATTTCTTCGGAAATTAATAACCTGTTATTCCAGTAATCCTTATCTTTGCCGAAAATCAACGACAAGAGGGAATCGCCTTGCAATATGAAGGGTGATGTGTCTATATTTGCGAGGTCCAAAATTGTCGGAGCTACATCCAAAAGCTGGACAGACTGTTTGATTTTAAGGTTTTTAGGCAGTTTATCCGGATAATAAATTAAAAGAGGTACTTTAATAACCTGCCTGTAGCTCGGAGGCTGATGCTGCCAAAAATTATGTTCCCCTAAAAATTCTCCGTGGTCAGCTATATGAATTATTAATGTTTTATCGTAAATCCCCAGTTTTTTTAGCTTATTCACCAGCTTGGCAAAAACAAAATCATTATGCCTGACTGCACCGTCATAGAGATCGCGCCTGCCCTGTAATGTAGGTGTGCTTATGTAGGGAGGATCAAGCCAGACGTGTCTTTGCTCAACTTTAGATGTTTTTGTATCTCTATTATTTAAATACCAGAGATCAAAAGGCCTGGGTGCTTTATAAGGGCCGTGCGGGTCTAATTGATGTACATAAACAAAAATATTCCTGTCAGTATTAGAGTCAAGCCAGCCGAGCAGGATATTTGATGTATCGGGGTCCAATATATTGCGTAAATGCTCTTCATTTGAAGTCATGCTATAGCCCAAGTGCAGGTTAGACATCTTGGAAGAACCCATATTCTGGGAAAACGCTGCTGTTTCAAAACCCTGGTTTCTCATTATTTCAGGTAATCTTAAGAATTTATCGTCTAAAAGGTCTCCTTCACACCAGACCCCGTTCAAAGAAGGATAAAGCGAAGTCATAAATGAAGAACAGGATGTCGGCGTTTCTGTAGTCTGTGAAATGGCATTTAAGAAGATGATACCGTCTTTAAATAAAGATGTTTTGACTGGAGTGGTATTCCTTTTATAGCCGTAGCAAGACATCTTATCCGGCCTTAATGTGTCTTCAAGCCATATTATTATATTAAACCGTTCTTTTGGCAGTTCATAAATAACGGGATTTCCCCAAAAAGCTATATTTCCTCCGTCGCTAAAGGCCTCAAGGATAAGTTCTACAGGACTGTCCGTCCATTTAGTGACGTCTATCTTGAAATCGAACCAGTTTGAGGGATTGCTTATTGTTTTGGAATAAATTATTTCGTTTTTAATGCTGTTTTTGAATATAACATTGAATTTTACAGGGTCATTATCTTTCAATACTCCTATTGATGATTTAAAAAATATCCTGCCTTTAGGGATTTTAAGAGAATACCTGGCTTTGCCCGGGGTTGCGAAATACAGCGCCATTTTTATAATATCGTTCTTGCTTTCGTAAGTATTACCAAAACCAGTCTTATAGTATTTATTCTTTGATGGGACAAAATTTATGTATTCAATATCTATATTGTCTTCAACCCTGAAATACAAACACATGCTTTTTACAGTATTTTTCGAGTAGTAGCACAACAACAAAGGGTCGATTATATAAGTATGATAATTTCCGTCAGGAATAACATCTATGTTCTGCCCTTTGATGCTTGTATCTATCTTGTTGGAGTCAAATTCAGTTTCGTCGCTTAAATAAACCATCATTTTGTTGTTCCTGTTTGTTTTTAGTTTAATTTCAATATCTTTGATGTTTTCAAGCGGTATATTTAGATCTTTCCTTATATTAACGTACTTGCCGCCTTTAAAATAACCTGTAAGCTGGCTGGAGGAAATATATACTTCTTTATAGCTTCCGGAAAATGATTTTTTATCAGGGGCAAACTTAATCAGATAGGAACGCACATCGCCGCCTGGTGCGCTTATCTTGTTTTTCGGCACGGATATCTCTGCATCTGAAAGATGCTCGTCAAACATGTAATAAAATGAATTTATGGGGTTTGGTTTAAGGTTTTTAAGTATTTTGGCTTTGTCAAATTGTGCGGAATTGTTTAATATCAATTGCTGCCTTTTAATTATGGAATTCATGGCTTTTGACAAGCCAAAATAGTTTAATCCATACGAAAGAGTATTAAGGGCTATGGCAATTGTAATCAGTGCAGCGAATGACAGGATTAATAAAATAAAGTATTTAAAGAATTTATTCATATAAATTGTATTTTGTTTTATGGATGAGATATAATAAACCCTATGCCGGTAATTTCGTTATTGTTTATGAGAAGCAACCTGTTCAGGTGTTTAAGAGAATTAAATGTTTCATAGACAAATAGATTATCACTTTTTAGGTTAATTGTCGCATACTCATTTCTTAAGACAGAATCCGGTTTTTCAATAAGGTTAAAAGAATTTGGCTGAATTTTATTTGTAATTGAGCAGGCGGCACAATTTATTTTCTGAAAAACAGTCTTGATTGTATAATTTTTGTCTATCCTGAGAGGTTTATTTGAGAGCCAAAATATTTTAGCAGATACCGACCTTGAAAAAACAGGCTGTTTATTAATATCGAGGACTAAATCACCTCTTTTAGCAGGAATATTTGTGGCTAAGACCAGGCCTACATTTTCATGGGTTTTAGCTGATGCTCCGGGTTTTAAAAGCTCCACCTTGGATCTTTTAAAATACGGGAATACAATAACTTCCCGCCCTTTTCCTATTGATCCTGATATTATAATCCCTGCCAGTACTTTTATTTTGCCTAGGGTATAAACATCCTGCACAGGGAACCTTAAAGCCCGGGGATTATACTGTCTGGACGGTTTTAAATCATCCAGTGCCTTGACCAGAGAACAACCAGCATACCACTTCGTTCTTGGCGATAGTTTTGATATATTGTCGCCGTAGGCAGCTGATATGGGGAAAGCGGCAGTATATTTGAACGGAATAGGGGACAACTGGCCGAGGATCTGTTTTTTAGCCTGCTCATAAATCTTAGATAAAAAATCAACTTTATCCATCTTATTGACAGCTAGGATAATCTTATCTATTCCCATAAGGCTTAACAATAATAGTTCAAGCCTTGTTTTTATTGTTACGCCTTTTGTGACGTCAATCACCAGCACCGCTATATCTGCATAGCCCATCCCGGAGATCATGCTGTTTATGAATTCGAGATGTCCCGGGGTGTCTATGATTATGTACTCTTTTTTGCGTGTTTTAAACGGTATATGGGCAGAGTCTATAGTGTTTCCTGTCCTTCTTTCTTCGAGCAGCTGGTCTGTGACTATAGAATAATTGAGGTATGTTTTATATTTATTTGAGGAAGCAAGGAGTTCGGAAAGTTTTTCCCTGTTTAGCGAGCCCGTGTCGTACAAGAGCCTGCCGATGAGGGTTGATTTTCCGTGGTCGTGGTCGCCGATAAATACTATTTTTAATGGGTTCATCTGTATATCACATATAGCCTAAACTTCTTAATTTTTGCATCGTATTTGGATCTTCTTTGTCTTGGGCCCTGCCGTACCTTTCGCTTATTTTTGTCGTGCTCAGTTCTTTTATGATCTTATTTATGGTATCTGCCTTTGAACGCACAGCTTTGCAACAAGGTTCACAGCCTATACTGCGGTATCTTTTTCCAAATCTTGAAAAATAAAGGCCTACTACGGGAATCTTTTCTCTTTTAATATATCTCCAGATATCTATTTCCCTCCAGTGCAGGAGGGGGTGTATCCTAAAATGCTCTTTCTCCTTTATTGAAGAAGAAAATAAGTCCCATAATTCTATGGGCTGGTGCAAATAATCCCATTTAAAGTTCTGGTTCCTTGGTGAAAAATACCTTTCTTTTGCCCTTACACCGTGTTCGTCCCTTCTAATACCTAAAAGCAGGGCCTTTAAACCATGTTTTAACAGTGTTTGTTTCAAAGCCTCGGTTTTTAAAGCATTACAGCACCTGAATTTATTGTTTTTCGGGCACAGGCCTTTTTCTAATTGCCGGAAATTCTTGCTTATGATTACATCCAACATCCATTCTTTTGCATACATCTGTCTGAATTTATATATTTCTGTGAATTTGTAGCCTGTATCTATATGTATAATGGGAAATGGGATTTTTCCAAAAAAAGCTTTGCGGGCCATCCATAACAACGTGGTTGAATCCTTGCCGATAGACCACAGAAGCCCAAGTTTTCTAAATTGCGCATACGCCTCTCTGATTATATAAATAGTTTTACTTTCCAGCGAATCAAGATAGTCCAAGCTTAATACTCCTTTAATATGACTAAATATTACTGCAATATTTCATTCACACGATATATTTAGTTAGGTTGATATTCAGACAGAAAGGGCATACTAAATCATAGGTATTAGTTGAATAAGGAAAATATATAACGATAGAGGCAATAAAACAATGAAACTTGCAGGGATCTTTTTTTACAAACCTGTATTAAAAGCCTTAGGCCGCATTATTTGAATATGAACTAGGGCTTTTGCTTCATTACTTCTTTGATTCCGTCTAAGACTTCCTTTAGCATAACTATCGGAAAAGATATCCCTTTGCCGGGAACAAGTTCGCCGTTTTTAGTGAAATAGGTCCGGATGTGAACAAGCCTGTTATTCTTAAAGTCAGCCACATATACTCTAAGTTTTTCTGTTGACCGCGGTTTATCGAATTCAAGGCTTAAGGGTTTATCGTTATCTTTTAGGACTTCTTCAAATCCTTCTATTATAGCAGAAAGGTTATCGAACGGGACCCAGGCTCCTTTTTTTGTTGGTTTAGCCTCGGTTTCATTCGGGAAAAACATATGGATCCGGAAATCAACCATATTATTTTTTAAAATCGAGATGCGCAGTTCTTCAAGAGCACTTTTCTTCAGCTTAGTTATCAGCTTGCTGCTTTGAAAGATTGAGTTGTCATTAAAAGCCATTTTTATCTCCTTTTATTAGCGTAAAGCATATTGCGGTGCCGAAAAACAAACAGTCGTTTTACGCCATATATTAGTATAGGGATTTAAATACTCTATACTTGGTCCTAATTACTCTTTTGCCTTGCCTGGTTTAACAGGATTCCGCAAGCTATGGCTGCATTCAAAGACTCGATATTATTTGAAATCTGAATAGAAACTACCGCTACTGCAGAATCCTTTAGTGTTTTTGATAAACCGTTAGCTTCATTCCCTATAGCCAGAATAAAATATCCCGGCCAGCTGAAACCGTCAATACTCACCCCCCCCTTATCCGCTGCTATGATTGTAAAATCCTTGATTTCAGAAACAGAACCTATCTTTATAATTTTTATCTTCTCCAGCGCACCCATACTCGAACGTACTACCTTGGGTGAAAACGGGTCCACACAACCCGGAGTTATTATTATTCCGTCTATAGAGAAAGCACAGGCTGTCCGGATTATCGTACCCAGGTTCCCCGGGTCCTGGAGCTTATCCAAAAGTACGTACCTTGCATTTTTTCTTATCTCTTCCTTGCCCGATATATTCAAGGCTGTCAGGGCCAGAAAACCCTGGCTATTTTCAGTATCGGATATTTTATCGAATACGGCTTCAGAAACCAAAAATAGCTGCTTGCATTTTACGTCCGGTATTTTTTTATCTTTTCTTACAAATAGATATTCTATGTTTTTTGAAGTATCAAGCGCCCTTAAGCCTTCTAGTACATATTCTCTGCACAAATACCTGTAATCTCTATCACTCAACAACTTTTTTAAGTGCTTTATCCTGACATTATCTGCAGAATCTATTTTATTATACATAATTATTTTATTCTTTCCAAAGCCCTGATTACTTCTTTTTTGTCCGTCTGGTAAACGAGGGCCTTTTTAAAATATTCTTTAGCATTGTCCGTTTTATCGTCCATCATTAGCTCCATGCCCTTCTCGTAATATTTCTGGGCCAATGTTTCTTTAAGTTTCTCGTATCTGGACTTGGCTTTTGAATTTTCAGGGTTGTACTTAAGAGCTTCTGCGTATGATTCGTAGGCGTCTTCAAGCTCGCCTTTTTCAAAATGTTTTTCAGCAGCCTTAAAGGTATCGCTGGCAAGTATGGATTTGGTTTCGGATGCCATTTTTTCTATTTGGCTTAGTTCGTCTTTGAAACCGTACGTAGATGCGATCTTGAGGCCTTCTTCAAGTTCTGCTAAAGCAGCTTTATAATAGCCCCTGGTAAAGAACTTCTCTCCTCTAGAGTAATTTGACAGTACTCTTTCTCTAACCTTTTCTTTAGCCAGTGTTTCCACTCTTTCAGCATCTTCTTTGATCTTTTGTTTTGAATCATTTATAAAATCAAGGGTATCAAGCCTTTGAGAATTGTCAAGTATGACGGCATCAAAGTATTTTAAAGCAGCCATAGTAGTAGCTTCAAAATATTTTATAGCTTCGGCATATTTTCCGTTTATATAGAGTTCAAGTGCTTGCGTATAAAGCTCGTTCACATGAGCAGCTGCTATTGTGTTTATAGAATTATCGATTTTCCCGAGATATGAAGATGCTGTTTCGTTGTTCGGATCTATCACCAGCACGTGGTTAAAGAGTTTTTTAGCATTTTCATGGTCTCCCTTATCGTTGCAGGTTATAGCTTTTTTTAGGAGCTTAGCAATCTCTTTTGAGCTTTTTTGCTTGGTTTTTATTGAATTTAAATATGAATAAGTTTTTTCAAGATATCTTTTTGATGGTGCATGTCCCGGGTAGACCGAAAGGATCGCCTCGAATTGTTTCTTAGCTGCAGTGTAATCCTTTTCATTAAAGGAATCCAGGGCTACCTTAAAAAATTTATCAGTCAATGCTCTGTTCAGCTCTGAACTTGCGGCCTTATCGGTATTTCTTTCATCATCAGTACTGGCTTCTGAATGAAGCAAGGAGGCTGTTAAAAGCATTACAGACAAAACAATAAAAATAATTAATGCCCTAGTTTTATTCATTTTATTTAAAGCCATTTTTTTTTAAACTCTTCATTTATCTTATCCATGTTATCAAGCTCGGCCTGGCTCTTTGCCTGATAATTATTTATATTTTTTTTAAATAGTTTGTTACAGAAATCTGCCGTAGACATAAACCTTGCATTTGTACGCCCAAGGTTATGCCTGATCCCTTTATCATCAGTAACTACGACTATATTTGAAGTATTCTTATGCTCGCTGACTGTTCTTTCGATTAGCCTGTCAGCATTTTCCACTAGGCTGAATATAACGGTAATTCCATTTATTACTGACTTATTATAATTGCCTCCCCAGAATGCGTCTTCATTTGAAGATAACCCGTCAAAAACAATCGTTATTTTATTATTAAGGCTCCCTTGGGGTCTGGCCTTCGTTATAAATTCTATAAGGCTGTTTCTCTGCTGCTCCAGGGAACCGGTATTGAGTTTTCCGGTATTATCGGATTTTATAATATTATAACCGTCAAGGATATAAGCTATTGACATATTATTAACTTAATAATTCAAAATACAAAATGAGAAATGCAAAATTAAGGTGTCCCGCTTTGCGGGACTTATTTAAATTGATACCTTGGCGGGATACAACAATTTTGCATTTTACAATTTTCATTTTGCATTTTCAGTTAGGGCTTTTTTGTTTTCCATCTTCTATGCATCCAGAACCAGTGTTCAGGGTGCCTGCGGCAATAATCCTCAATTATTTTTGTATAAGAAGAAGTATAATTTTCAATATCTTTCTCCAAGTCGCCGATAATTTCGGGCTTAGGCACCTGATTGAATATTATATGAAAATTTCCGTTCATCCTGATAATATGCCCTGTGATGATCGGGCATCCCTGCCTTAGGGCAAACTGTGCAGCTGCTTTAGGCGTAGAAGCAGGCCTGCCGAAAAAATCTACAAACGTCCCATTTTCGTGTGCATCCTGGTCAGAGACCAAGGCGACAAATTCGTTTTTTTTCAAAGCTTTCATTACACCTCTTAATGCGAACTTTAGAGGTATAACAGTAACGCCTTTTGCCCTCCTGTAGGAGTTTAAAAGGTCATCAGTCATTTTATTGGTCTGTTCTCCGACCACAAAAGTCAAAGGGTAGCGGGCCGCAACGGCGATTCCCATAAGTTCCCAGTTCCCGAAATGCGAACCGACAAGTATGCACCCTTTATTGTTTTTTAGAGCTTCATCAAGAAAATGAAGGTTCTGGAAAGCTACCATTTTCAAGATATCTTCTTTGCTAAGCCTCGGAAAATAAGCTAGCTCAAAAAACGTTTGTGCGAACTGCTCATAAGTCTTTTTTGCTATATGCCTTATTTCGCTTTTTGTTTTAGAATCCCCAAAGGCCTGTGTAAGGTTTTCTATCGATTCTTTTTTTCTTACAGGAATAAAATAATAAACAAGGTCAGCCAGCCTCCTTGCTAAATATCTAACCGTGCTTAAAGGTAGCAGCCGTATGATAAAACCCATGGCTATTAAGAAACCGTACTCGAAATAATGCCGTATTCGTTTCATAGGTTTTAGTGTCGTATAAGTATTTTAGCCAGCAGACTCTTTTTTAGTTCAATAGCCTTAAAAGTGCACAGTTCATGGCAGCACAAACAGGCTATGCATTCATCAGTAATTACCACCGGCTTGGCACCGGGAACGTTTTTTATCGCTTTTATAGGGCACGAATCAACGCACATCTGGCAGTTTGTGCACACCTCGCTATTTATGAACGGTTTAAGCCATAGATAGCTTCCGATAATATTTATCAGCCATTTCGGAATAAGTTTCAAATACCAGTTTGACGGAAATTTGAAATCCTTTAAATTAAAATCAGAATGGCTGTTACCGGCCCATTCTATTTTTTCCAGATTCTGCTTATTAGCAAGGTAATTGATCGACTCAATATGTGCAGGTTTTAGTCCCAAAAGCTGTGTTACTGCAAGGTCAAGGATAACAGCATCTTTGGATGCAACTATCATAGCAAGTTTCCTTTTGTCTCCTGAACTTGGGCCGTTGCCTTCCATCCCCATTATTCCGTCAATAAGGGTAAAGCGTATTTTCTCTTTATAGACTAGATATATCTCATCAAGGAGATGTGAAAAATCATCGGGATGAGGGGCCATTTTATGATACTCTGCCTTGCGCATGCCAGGGACACAGCCAAAAAGATTTTTTATGGCACCGGTATAAATCATTAGCCCGTGTGTTTTTAATTTTGGAAGGTTTATTATGCCGTCAACATCCAGAGTTATACTTGCCAAGTGTATTTTTGAGATGGTAGGATGATTGATATTCCTTGAGACCGCTCCCGATGTTTCAAAATTTACAAGCTGCACATTCTCTTCATCTGCAAGCTTTTTCATCCCGGTTTCTGTCCAGACACGTTCTACCCCTTTTACTGCGCCGCCGGGACTATCCCCTAAAAGAGGGATGGCTCCAGCATTTCTTACAAGCCTCAAGATAGCGCGTACTACCTCAGGATGGGTCGTTACTGCACGCTCAGGCAACCTTGCGCTTAGGAGGTTCGGTTTGACAAGTATCTTTTCACCCGGTTTTATAAAATTGTTTATTCCCCCGATAAGTTCAACAGCCCTGGTTACGGACTGTGACACTTCGTTACTGTCATAACTTTGGCACTTAATTAAACTTACTTTCATTTTTTTATATGTATTTACCTTGAAAATTGCAAAGCGCAAATTTCCCGACGTAAAAGATTATTGTCTTTCAATTTACAATTTGCAATTTCACGATTTATATTTTGTAATTAATTAGTTTAGTTTATTTTCCCCACGAAAGCCTTTCAATTAAGAACGCAGGAAGCCTGGCTTTATGCATTTTTTCCTGTGTTAAAGCTAGATCATATTCAAGCCTGCATACCTTTAATTCATTTGTATTCGTATCGTAGACCGAACAGGAAGTCCTGAAATTCCCGTCTCTTGGCTGGCCTACAGAACCGGAGTTTATGATATATTTTTCATCTTTATTCAGGCGGGTTGATTCGGTATTGCGAAAAATGTGGATCGATGTATTAGCCATAACGAACGGTATATGGCTGTGCCCTACAAAAGTAAACGGTGTTTTCAGCAGTGCCAGGTTCTCTTTATATTGAGCCGGTGTCAGCAGATAATCGCTTAACGGATCGATCAATGAACCGTGTACCAGAGTAAAATCCGAATGAAAAACGGTTTTTGGGAGTTCCGATAAGTATATCTGGTTTGATTCTGTGAGCTGCTGGCGCGTCCATATAATTGCCTTCTGTGCATACTCGTTGAACCATGTTATGTCCCTAAGCCCGCAGGCAGCCCAGTCATGGTTCCCTACGACTACCCATAAAGGGAACAGGTCTCTCAATTTATATACACACTCATTTGGATTAGGCCCATAGCCGACCAGGTCGCCGCAGGAAAGGTAACCGTCAACATTTTCAGATTTCAAATGAGCCAAAACCACTTCAAGCGCTTCCAGGTTTGCGTGTATATCAGATAATATTCCGTATTTCATAGATTTTATTAAATCGCAATTACCAAGATACAGGTTTCAGACAAATTGAAATAACCAATCAAACTTTGGAATTTGGTAATTGTTTGGTTATTGTTTCTTGGTTATTGGTTATTTTTAACTTTATAATATTGCTTACAAAAACAAATAGGCCTAAGATACGAAAGAATCGTTTTGGCTGTTGAATTAACCTGAAAAACCATTCAAGCCCTACTATTTGCATGAGCCTAGGCGCTCTCTTTAGGCTGCCGCTTAGCACATCAAAACTTCCTCCTACGCCCATAGCCAGCTTTATGCCAAACCTGTTGAGATTTTTCGATATCCATATTTCCTGACGCGGTACATCCAGGGCAACAAGAAGGATATCAGCCGCAGATTTTTTTATTTCTTCAATAACCTTTTCTTCGTCTTCCTTTTTAAAATATCCATGGTGAATTCCTGATATCTTTAGGTCAGGGTATTTAATTAACAGGCTCTTAGACGCCTTTTCCAAAATATCGGTTTTTGAGCCCAGTAAAAATATTTTGTATCCGTTTTCATTGGAAAGATTACAGATATCTTCTATTATGTCTATGCCGGCAAAACGCGATATTTTCTTGCCGAAAAGATAATGTACCGACCACACAATGCCTATCGAATCAGGTATTACGAATGCTGCATCCTGTATAGTCTTTGAAAGTATCTTATCCTTAACTGCCCGATTATACATCAGGGCATTCAAGGTTACTATCTGAGCGGGTATATTTTTATTTATTAAATTACGGATTATACCCTCTATATGCTCTTTTTCTGTAATATCAAGACAACCCGGGCCAAAGTTTATACGGTTCATAGGAGAGATTATGCTGTGGCAGCCAATTCCCTCTGCAAGCGTACAGATATAATCTTTGATACCCCCTGTTCTTCCATCGTTACGCCGTAAAGGATATTGGCCATTTCCATGGTGCGTTTATTGTGGGTAACCACCAGGAACTGGGTTTTAGAAGAGAAGGATCTTACCATGTTAATGTACCTTCCGATATTGGCATCGTCAAGCGGTGCATCGACTTCATCCATTATGCAGAAAGGGGAAGGCCTGACCATGAAGAAGGCGAACAATAAAGCTATCGCAGTAAGGGCTTTTTCTCCACCTGAAAGAAGTGCGATGTTCTGGAACTTTTTTCCCGGCGGCTGGGCAATGATGTCAACTCCGCTTTCAAGCAGGTTATTTTCATCTGTAAGCACAAGGTCTGCTTCCCCTCCTTCAAACAGCTGTTTATAGATCGTTCTGAAATTACTCTGCACTTCGTAGAAAGTTTTCTTAAAGTTTTCCAAAGTATTCTGGTTAATTTTTACTATAACCTGGTGGAGGTCTTCTTTTGCCTTAACCAGGTCCTGCTGCTGTGTCAGGAGGAAATTATAGCGCTCCTGTAACACCGCATATTCTTCAGGCGCTGCCATATTAACAGGTCCTATGGCTTCTATCCTCCTTTTTAAGCGCAGTATCTCTTCTTCCTGAACCGCCCCTTGAGCGTATTCGTCTTTTACTTCTTCAAAAGCGCATTCATATTCTTCTTTTAATCTGGCAATTGAAGCTTGCTTTTTTAGTTCCGAGCTTCTCATTTCAAGCTGGTATTTATGAATGTCCTGTTTTAGCTGTTCGGTCTGATTTTTTAATTCATGAAGGACTTTGTTTTTTTCATTGAAACTGTTGAGGAGTTCCTGCCGTTCTATCAAGCTTGCCTGTACTTCTTTTTCTTTTTTCTCCTGCTTTTTATAGAACTCCTTTAATTTATCGCTTTCGTTAGCTTGTACATCCTTTTGTTCCTCCAGTTTTAGCTTATTCGCTTCGAATTCTTTATGAAACTGGCCCAGCCTTTCTTTTACCGTTACTAAAGTCTCTTTTAATGTTTCATCTTCTCTTTTCCTTGAAGTAAGCTCGTTCACCTGTGTCGCCCAAGCGACCTTTGACTCTGTCAGGATCGGAGCTAATTCACTTTCTTTACGGTTAAGTTCGGACAGCCTGTTAAGAAGCTGCTGCTGGCTTGATTTTATTTCTTTTTCCTCATTCTCAATGTTTGAGAGGCTCTCAACAAAGGTTTTTAAATTATCTTTTGTTTTAGATTCCTCATTCTCATTCTTGCTCAATTCTTCCCGCGTGATTTGTATTTCTTTTTCCATGTACTCTTCATCCTGTTTTATGGTCCCGATCTGCTTTCTCTGCATTTCAAGAGTAAAGGCGAGCCTCTGCTGATTAGTGTCAATTTGTTTCATTTGTGCCGTTAACTGCTCGATTTCACAGCTTAAGTTTTTGGTTACATCAATGAGTTTATCCAGTTCATTCTTTTTTGATAAAAGTTCTTTTTCAAGGTCTTTGACCATAGTGGTGTTTATTTTTAAAGTTTCATCAAGGTTTATCTGCCCGCCGCCCTGAAGAACCGCATATCCGTAGATCGTATTTCCTGAGACCAGGGTCTCTCCGCATAAAAACGTAAGGGCTTTTTCTAATGTCTGGTCGTACCGTATCATGGATATTAAAGAGCGTGCTCCTGGAAGATGGATAACCGTGCTTGTATGGATATTTTCAGGCAGCCTTTCAAGCACTAGGAATGTTACTCTTCCCAGGTTATTTTCTTCCAGGTATTTTATAGCTGCGTTCGCCGATTCCACTGTATCCGAAACCAGGTAATCAAGTTTTTCGCCAAGAGCTTCAATAACTATATCCTGATAGACATCATCGATAGTTATCAAATCACGGATAGGCCCGCGTAGACCTTGAAACCCCATAGACAAAACAGAACGCGCTGCGGATTTTCTGGGGTCTCTCATCTCTATTTCTAAAAGCGTCTGTCTTCTAGATTCTATTGAAACTATACTTTCTTTAAGGGCAAGTATAGTGTTAGCTATTTTGGCTCTTTCATCTTCAAGTTTTGTCATTTTACTTCTTAGGTTTTCCTGCATCTCTAACGTCTGAGAATTTACCGCTTCGCTCTCGGAAAGGTCCTTCTCGAACCGGGCTATCTGTTCTTTTACAGGGGTGAGTTTTTCATTAAACCTATTTAAGTCTTTTTGCAGGGAAAGTATCTGTACCTGGCAGTGAGACTGATATGAATTAAGCCTGTTCTGTTCGTTATGGTTCTTGCTTTTTTCCGTATTTAGCTCGAATAACCTGTTCTTGAATATGTTCTCTTCATTATTTGCGTTAAAAAGGACGCTCCTTATTTCATTTAACTGGGCTTCTTTTTCTTTGTATTCTTTCTCAAGCTTAATTACCTGCTCATTGATCTCATCACAAAGGCGTGTTATGGAGGCTATCTCAGTTTCATGTTTTTTTATCAGTTCAGAATAATTCTTTATTTCATTTTTTAAATCAGCCTGGCGCTCAAGGAGTTCCTTTTCTCTTGCATCGGCAGATTGTATCCTTTCATCCGAGAGGCTGATATCGGATTTTATATTCGAAAAGTCATCCTGGAGCTTGATATAGGTTTCGTCTTTTTCCGTCTGCAAGAGCCTGATCTGTGAAATCTCAGAATCTATCTGGTTAAGACTGGTGTTGAATTTCTCAAATTCTTCTGTCTTAGGCACTAGCTCCAGATTGATGTTATCTATTTCAGCCTGATGCGAAGTTACATTCTTTACGAGGTTCGCTATTTCAAACCTCTTCAGGTCTTCCTGGTATTTTTTATACTGCCTTGCTTTCCTTGCAGCTGCATCAAGAGAACTGATCTGTTCTTTGAGAAGCGCCAGCATGTCGTTGACCCTGTTCATGTCTATGTCTATCTTCTCGAGTTTTCTTAATGTCTCTTCCCTTCTTACTTTATACTTTGAAACTCCTGCGGCTTCTTCAAATAGTTCGCGCCTTTCTTCAGGTTTAGCGGAAAGTACGAATTCGACTTTCCCCTGCTCCATTACAGCATAACCTTCTGTCCCTATGCCGGTATCAAGGAACATGTCGCGGACATCTTTTAAACGGCATTGTGTTTTATTCATAAAATATTCGCTTTCGCCGCTCCTGAATAGCCTGCGCGTAACCGTAACTTCTGAATAATCTATGGGTAAAAGGTTTTGGGAGTTGTCAAAGGTAATAGATACTTCTGCCATACCTGTTATAGAACGCGACTGTGACCCGTTAAAAATTACGTCCATCATCTGGCGGCTGCGCAAGGAATGAGCGCTCTGCTCTCCGAGGCACCAGCGGACTGCATCTGCAACGTTTGATTTTCCGCATCCGTTTGGGCCGATTATGGCTGTAATTCCTTGCTCAAAATCAAGCTTTATTTTGTCAGCAAAAGACTTAAAACCACAAATTTCAATCTTCTTTAGATACATTTTTTCATCCTTTTTTCCATAGATTATTTATTGTTATCATCTATTATCTAATAGTTATAAATGATAACAAATAAAAGATACAAAATTATATTTAATTTGTCAAGGGGTATACTAAATGTAGTTTAAAAATAGATTATATTACTAAGGGTTGGTGTTATCTGCATCATATATTAGGGCAAAATAGGGTTCTAATGGTCCGTATTAAAACTCATCGGGTGAAAGGCCTGAATAGGCTTTATGGATGGCATCAATAGAAATCATTCTTTTTTTCGGGGTTTTTGCTACAAAATAAATGCCTGCAAGAGCTGCTGCAGCTATGACATTAAAAACAAATAATAATTCAGCTGAACAACCGCCGTTATCGCACATTCTAGATTTTTCTTCAAGATAAATAGCTTCTTTCTGTTGTGGTGTAAGCTCCATTTCTTTCCCCTTTATCAATAAAATCCGGCAGTCAAAAGGCAAAAAGTAAACGCTGATTTTCTATACGCCTACCCTTTACCTTTTGATGCTGCCATAGATTTATTATAAAACTTCAACCTTAACTATGCTTGATTTTGCCAAGACCTTATCATCGCTGTTTTTTATTCTTGCAGTTATCTTGTATTTTCCAGGTGCAAAATTTACCCAGTCGAACCACCAATAACCGGCTGTATGACGGCAAGGCATCCAGGAAGAATTATTTATCTGTATCTCAGCAATACCGTCAGAAGCGCCCAGCCGCATAGCATAATGCGGCGGATACAATTTTTCGTTTTGGACAGGATGGTCTATAACAACAAAAGCGCTTGGCGCCTGGACGCTTTCCTTAACCTGTTGTTTGACCTGATTTGAGGCCGGCGCCTTTTCCGAAATAGTTGCTACAGCTGATGCGATTTTCGTCTTTAATGCATCTGTTGTCTTTTTTGCTGCTTTTCTTGGTGACATTTTACCCTCCATTTTTATTTAGCGTTTAGCGGATAGTTAAAGCCTTTGACTTTCTCCTATACGCTCCACGCTGCATTTTGTGCGCTATACGCTTGTTTGATATACTCTATACTTCTTGTATAGTTTACCGCCCATCATTTCACAAGCTCTTTGCGTCATTATATTATCTTCTAAAATCCATGAAAACTCACACTTTTTAAATCCAAGCCTAAGCGAATTTTTCAGTGACTCATTATATAACACCCCCTCAATCCCGCGTTGGCGGTTTTCTTTTACTACGCCCATTATCATAAGCCTTAGGGCATTGATTTTATTTTTGTAATAAAGAAACTTAAAAATACCGAGAGGCCACAAGTTTCCGTTCATTTTTTTCATTACAAAATTATAATCAGGTACGGCGATCAGCATCGCTACAGGTTTTCCGTCTATTTCAGCAAGTAGCGTCGTATCCAGGAGCAGAAGATCCTTGAGCCGTTTTGCTATAGTATAGAACTCTTTTTGCGTCCAGGGTACAAAACCCCAGTTTTTTTCCCAGGCTGCATTGTATATTTCTACCGCTCTGGCTATTTCGTTTTCAAAATCCTTTATGTTCAGTTTTCTTACTTTCAAACCCGGATTTTTTTTATAAGCTATTTGTGAAAGACGCTCCAGCCTTTCGAGATTTTCGCCGGACACATCCATATCATAAGCATAGAGCTCTTTTGCCTTGGATAGGCCGCTTTTTTCTGCAAGATACAGGTAATAGTCCGGGTTGTAGGGCATCATTAAACGCGGGGGCGTATCAAAACCTGAGCATAAGAAACCCATCTCATCGTTCGTAGAAGGATTCGTAGGTCCTATCATCTTCTGCATGCCTTTTGATCTCAGCCAAACAATAGCTTTGTCAAATAAGGCTTTTGCTGCATTGTGGTCGTTTATTGATTCATAAAAGCCAAAGAACCCTGTCTTTTCATTATGAAATTTTATAAAATTCTGGTCAGTTACAGCGGCTATCCTTCCAATACACCTGCCGTTTTCATCATACGCTAGGTAAAGTTCTTTTTCTGCATGTTCCCAAAAAGGATTTTCAGTTAATGTAAATTTATAGTCATCTATCAATTGAGGGACCCAGTTAGGGTCATTCTTATATATTTTCCACGGAAATTTAATAAACTCCATCAATTCGCTTTCAGTTTTTACTATTTTTATTTCCATAGAGCTATTGTTTATTGAGCCACCAAAGGTTCTTTATCCATTTTTTTGTTGCGTTAAGCATTTGTTCTCTTGAAAAACTGAATTTCCAGGTTTTTTCCGCCTGTTTTTTCTTTCTCATGCTAGCACCGGGTATGATGCCAAGCTGTTTACCTACTTTTTCAAAAGAATCAAGGACAAAGTCAAGCTGTTCATCGGTATGCGTTGCCATGTAACTTGTTCGTATTATGGCGTGGCCTTCAGGAACAGCCGGGCTTACTACTGGCGAAGTAAATATACCTCCGTCGAACAATATCCTCCACATCTGGAAAGCTTTCATGTCCTCGCCGACCGTTATAGGAATGATGGGGGACGCTGAGGTGCCTGTATTGAATCCGAGGTCTTCAAATCCTTCTTTCATTTTTTTAGTATTCTTCCAAAGTCTTATTCTCCGTTCAGGTTCTTTTTCTATTAGATCCAAAGCTGCAATAATTGCAGCTACCTGAGCAGGCGGCAGGCTTGCTGTAAATATCAATGACCTGGCAAGATGTTTGACATAATGTACCACTTCTTCTCTTGCGGCTATAAAACCTCCGATGGAGGCAAGGGATTTTGATGCTGTTGCCATTATTACGTCAACCTCGGATTCGATGCCGAAATGTTCGCCTGTGCCCCGCCCGTTATCACCTAAGACGCCTATCGAATGCGCTTCATCGCACATTACCCGTGCACCGTAACTCCGTGCAAGTTCTATTATTTTAGGCAGGTTTGCTATATCTCCTTCCATGCTGAACACGCCGTCAACAACTATTAATTTACCCATGTCTTTATGGCGGATCAACTGGCGTTCCAGGTCATCCATATCGTTATGCCTGTAACGCACCATTTCGCCTAAGGACAGCCTGCACCCGTCAATTATGGAGGCATGGTCAAGCTTATCTGTAATTACTATATCGCCTTTTCCTACAAGCGTTGAAATAGCGCCTAGGTTCGAGTGGTGCCCAGTTGTAAACAAGATAGAGGCCTCTTTTCCTACAAACCGCGCAAATTTTCTTTCGGCTATTTCGTGAAGGTCAAAGGTTCCGTTAAGGAAACGCGAGCCTGTAGGAGATGTCCCGTACTTTCTTATAGCCTCAATGCTGGCCTCTTTGACTTTAGGATGGCCTGCAAGCCCTAAATAGTTATTTGAACAGATAATTATCTTTTTCTTGCCTTCGACTATAGTCTCAGGTCCCTGCTCTGACTCTGTTTTATGGAAATAAGGGTATACTCCAGCAGCCATTACTTCCCGGGCAGTCGTAAATTTTACACATTTAGTAAAAATATCCTGATGCATAATGAACTCCTGAACAAGCTAATGACTAAATCCCAATTGAATAAATCCAAAACTTAAAAATCAAAAAATATTTTTATGTCATGGGATTTGTTTTGTTTGTCATTCTTTTTTAAAGCCAATTATTATCTTTATACCAAGTGTATGTTATTTTAGCACCTATTTCAAGATTTGTAAAGCCTATACTGAAATCTTTTTTTGTTTGAGAGTTATCTGCAAGCCAAAAACTACGTTCCATTTCACGTATTTTCTGTTTGTTCAAGACGGCAGGTCTGCCGGTTATTTTTGAAGCAGTCTCACAAAAAAAAGCCGTTAAATGAAAAACAATGCTGGGAACCGGTACGGGAAATGTAAATTTGCCGATTGATCCGGCTATGACTTTGCCGACGTCAAATAAAGCATAGGGTTTTTCGTCGCTTATAAAATATGTCTTATTTATGGCCTTTTTATTTAATATAGAATCAACCGCAAATTTTGCCAGGTCTTTTACAAAAACGAGTTGAAAATAACTTTTTTTTATCGGGTAAGGCCGCAGGTGATAGTTTATCAGTTTAAAAAAAATGAATATATCCTTGTCTCTCGGCCCATACACGGATGACGGCCTTAAGATCGTATAAGGCACTTTGTTTTTCAGTATTTCAACTTCTTTTTCTCCTGCCAGTTTGCTTGTTCCGTAATCAGAAACAGGGGTTTCCTGTTCGGTCAATGTTTTCGGTAATGCACTTGTGCTGGGACCCATGGCTGCCTGCGATGAGATATATATTAATTTTTTGATCTTTGGATTGTATTGAAGGATTGTTTCTACAAGGTTTCTCGTTCCGGTCTGGTTTGCCTGAAAATAGGCATCTTTACTGAAAGCACGTACAACGCCTGCATTATGAATGATAACATCGGCATGTTTTACAGGTTCTACCAGGGATTGAAGAGTGCACATATCACCGTAATAATATTTTATAGGCAGGTTTTTTAAAAAACCGAGGAAACTAGTCCGTCTTACCAGCGCTAATACTTCATGGCCGTTTTCAATAAGCTCCTCAGCGATATTACTTCCTACGAAACCATTTGCTCCTGTCAAAAGAATTTTCATGTTAATCAAGGATTACCAGGCTTGGGGTTAGTTTATAGAGCACAGCAGATTTTCTACTGAGAACTAAATGAATCTGATCAGTTGAATTTAATTAGTAATTCTACTATTATTCTCTAGAAAAATTCGTTTTGTATTTCCAAGAACTGGATTTCTTCCAAAAACTTTACGCCTACATAATAGCACTTTGTGCTTCTTTGGCACCAGACAACTTTGCCGGCTGTTTTTATCGGGTTATTCTTCTTGTAGATAGTGATGTAGAGGTTTTTCCCTTCACTTAAATGCTTCATCGATTTGAAGCACATTCCCCCGCTACTGATGTTGTCCAGAAGTCCTTTGTGAAGCTCGGCAATATCATCCCTGAATTCAATCGGAACGTTAAGTTTGTAACGTTCGTAAGTTTTCATGCTTGCTCCTTTAAACGTCATTTCTTTGAACTAATAAAATACGTTTATTTTGTGTTCTTATGTCCGCAATTTATCTAATAAAAAAATCCCGGCACTTCATCCTGTTTCCAATGCAGGTATTTTAGCACCTATTTATCGATTTGTAAAGAGTTCCCGGGATTTTCGAGTCCGTAATAGCGGCCATATTTTGGAAGTATCGTGCGTTTTTGTCTGCTTTGTTTGGTCGGTTTTATGCGGCGCTTAATATCTGTTTAGTGCCGATTACTATGCCTGTTTGTATCTCTTTTTTAAAAGGTATTTTTTGATCATTGTCTTTAGTATAGAACTGGAGCATTTCTCCTATTAATGTCCATGCCTCATCGTCAGTTAAAAAAGATGCCTCATTGCCAACTAAAAAAGATATACTTTTTAGGTTATCTTTTAAAGCTATTAAGTTAGGGTTATTCGGCATTTTTATAGAAGGATTAATTCTGCTTTTTTCAATATTATTAATGATGGCTTTTATTTCATCAAGTTTTAAAGTGCCTGCAAGTGTATCAAAATCAGCGATTCTGGAGTTAACTACGCCAAAGGAAACTCCTCCCATATAACCTATAATTGCAGCCCTTGCTTCACTTAGGTAAATCCTGATAATATTCGGGTCTTCTTCTGATTTAATCTTTTCTATAAGGCTTTTAATTTTATTATCTATAAGTACTTTTATTAGTTTCTTAATATTGTCTGCTGCATCTATCTGGCCATAGAGATTATTAATGGCAGTGCATATTTCTTCTTTACTGACAACTTCATTTTTTGACATTCTTAAAAGAATAGTATCTATTGCTTCTATTTTTTCAAAAATAGGTTTGAGCCTAATAAATAACTTTTCAGCGTCTTCTTTGGTTGTCATTTTATCTGCAATTTCCCAGGTTTCATTTCTTGCAACAGCCTGGCGCACATCTTCAGAAAGGATATTGCTCTTAGGTATCATTCCCCAGATCATGTTTAAGAGACCGATCTTAAATACTCCTGGCTGCGGTTTCTTATCTATGTATGATTCATCTATTATCAGCCTTCTGGCCTTCATAGATTCTTCACATAGGGGTTTTAACTGTTCAGGATTTTCAATAGTATCGCTTATATTTAAAGATATTGATGCACCGTTTTGAACAGCTGTTTTAACAGATGAACTTGCCTCATCGAGATTTTCATTTTCAGTGGTAATACTATATATTACTTCAAAGCCGTATTGTCTTCTGACTGCGGCAGCATCAACATTATTTTTTGTTAAAACCAGAATATTGCAATTTAACGGTATGAGGCCCTTATTTTTATTAGCGGTAATATTATTATTAAGAGTATCTAAGTCGGTTGTTTCAGAAGCGCTCAAATCTACATAAATATCAAAGTTTATCGGTAAAGATTGCTCAACAAGCCATTCCTTTTTAATATTGACTATCAATTGGATGCCCATTTCCTTGAGTTCTTTACTTGCAGTATTCAATTTCTCGATGACGCCTGCTTCATTAGGATTTTTTATATCAACTATTATACTGCTTATATTTGGATTATCCTTAGCATAGTTAACCAAACCTGATTCTCTTTGGGTTTTCAACGTAACCTGGGTAACTCCTATTACGCCCTTATTTGTTGAGTTCTTTGCCATCTGGTACAATCCGATATTTGCAAGTATATGCTGCTCATCGGTTTCTTTTTCAGCTAAAGTGAACGAACGCTTTACAACTTTTCTTAATTCAGGGTACATTTTGGCAGAAAGGCTTTCTACCGGACCGGATAGTTCGCTTGGATATTCAATTGCCCAGGCCTGCATACCGAACTCTGAAACTGATATTAATCCTTTTTCATTTAACTGCTGGGTAAGGGTTAAGCCTATTCTTGCTTCAATGTCCGGGCCGGCTTTCTTAGAATCTTCTGGCATAATACTATAATGCAGAATACCGTCATAATAAGACAAATTAATAAGTATATAATTATTATCATCATAAATTTCTGTATTTGTACCTATACAAACAGGCAGTACAAAATTCTTTGCATCTTCTTTTACTTTGCCGGCTGTTATCGGCAAGGATTTTACGCCAGCTTCATTTCTTTTATCTATTAAATTCTTTATTTGATCCGGCGGCATAGCTGACGGGATTATCAGAAGGCTTACTTTTGAAACTAAATCCCTTGCAAGTTCTCTATTCCCTGCTTTTTCTGCCAATATTTTAAAACGGTCCTCAATAACTGAATTTCCTGTAATATCATCAACTAACTGCTTTATCATATGTAAAGGCTGGACAATATTTTTGCATACATTTAAGATAAATGTAGCTGACATAGCAGTATTCGGCGCAGTAGTTTTATTTACAGTGCGTGAGTTCTCTGACCGTACAATATATTCTAAAATATCAAGAATTACTATAATACCTCTACCATCGACAAAATATCTTGCATAATCTTCTATTTTGGGAATTAGTGCAGTCTCAATGTTGGCAACTATGCTATCTGGCGCATGGGAAGCCAGTGTATCTAGTATTACAGATGAATCGGTTATTTCTTGGTCTTTTCCACTCAATTTTTGATAAGAGGAACTTTGGGGATAAGGATTCTTAATTCCGAATGGGAAGCATTGAACATGCCACATTTCTGGTAAACTGTTTACTATCTTTGATAGTGAACGTTCTGTGCTCCGTTCTTCGCAAATAGTTATATTGTGCTCACAATCAATACGAATACCTTGCTGTTCAATAATTCTCTTTAAATAACCAAATAAAATATCTTTATCATAAACTCCCTCACTTTCGTTAGATACTGGCAAAATAATTATATTTTTAGGATTGATATTATATCTTGGCGCAAGAGATTTTACAGCTTCAGCTAATGGTATAGAACCTCTACCAACAAATAATAATAGATCTCCACCAAATGTATTATAATTATTTAAAATATAGGTAGCATAGTCAACAATGTTTTCTACAGTAGGACCTAAGACACGTAACCGGTCTTCATAAGTATCTTGAGGCAATTTTTTATGTAATAATGCTAATAATGAAGCTATTTTCAAGATATAAGAACAAGTATCTGGGTTTTTATCAATATAATCTAATAGCCCAGAATAGCCATATTTATCTAGGATTCTAATAATTTCTGCTTTTTCTATTGAAGAAATTAGAGAACCGGGGGATGTAGTTGCCTCAGGTCCTAGTGCACGGGCTGCGTTGATACTAATGTCTTTGAGTGTTTTTATAAATTGTGCGCCGGGATATACCCTGCGAACGAACTCTGTTATTTTAGCTGCTGTTGTTTGCGGCAAGGGAGTGGAAAGGATATACTCTCTTGAGCGCTGATGGATTTCCTTGTCTTTCGTGTAGGGGCTTCCGTCCGGCGCTTGTTCCAGCATCCTGTGCCAGGATTCCTGACGGGATAATGTGCCAGAAATATAACTATTTAACACTTCATATTCCGCACTGCCTTGTATGTTTATGGCTGAAAACTCATGGAGCTCAGTATCTATGACGTCAGCCCACTCGTCTTTACTGTAAATATCATAAAACACTTTAGACACCAGGAGTTTTAGCCTGGTTCCGTCTTGAGCTATACCGCAGTGACCATAGACAGCTTTACCATCTTTGGTTTTACCTATCTCTATTAATCCCATCTCATTGGGCCTATGCCTCTCAACTTCTATAGTCAGACCAGCCAATGAGGGATAGACGGCCAGCTTTTTTTGTGCTAATTCTTCAAACCTTAAGTCTATATCTTTTTTATCAACAACCGGTGTAGCACCTGCCAAAATTGCCTTCTTTACCTCGGAAGCTATGGCATCAGTTGAATCCTTTAAGGAACCGAGCGTTGTTGATGCCTGCAAGTTTTCGAGCACCGCATCCACCGCACCGTCCCAATAGCCTACGGCTGCCTGTGAGGCTGAGGCCGTTTGGCCGCTTGTTTCAAGTGAATCCTTAAGGAGTTGAAGTAATGCACTGACGCGTTCTGGCTCAGACATGCCTTTGGTGTCTTGGATAAGCTGTTCACCTTTAATCTTAAGCGCACGAACTTCAGCGGTTGATAAACTGGTTGTTTTCGCATCCAGCATTTCCTTCCATAGGGTGACAAAAGCATTGGTAAAGGAATACTTTTTTGGTTTATTTACTATGGTACCGTCCCAATCTGAGACATATAATGTAATACGTTTTTCAGGCCTGTTGCCGCATACAATAACACCATCAGGTTCAGAATGCTTTTTGTCGTCATCATTTATCCTCATCCACCACAGGAGGTAGCCACGTACATCCGGATTGTAGTTTGGAATGACTATATCTGCACCAGCTTTGATAAGCTCTTGTTTCCGTTCCTCGCTGTTATAAACACCTATACAGAAGACTCCGGCCCGTTTTCCTGCCTTTATATCATCAGGGCTGTCCCCTATCATAACCGCAGTGTCAGCTTTTCTGACGCTGTCTTTCAAAGCCTGTTTTATAGCTTCTGTTTTATTGAGATAGGGATAATCATTTCTGCTTCCCTGTCCTGCACAATACATTTTTCTTATGGGCAGGCTGTGTCCGGCACTGGCAATCCACAGCAGAGCTTTAGTCATAATGTCTTTCCATGTGGCTGTAGCAACTGCCAGGTATACATCCTTGCCTTTAAGTTCATTGAAGAATTCTTCTGTACCTGTTACAAAACCTTCCTGATCAATATTTTCAAGAAACTCCTGATAGATCGGTTCATATATCTGTTTAAATCTATTGAACCACAGGTCCTTTCTTATTACTTCATCAATTGATTCTTTTATTGTTATTCCAGGTTTTTTATCGAGGCAGGCTATTATGTCAGATTCCAATTGATTGTTTGAAGACCCAAATGAAATCGAAATACACTCTCTTTTTATGCTGTTTATCAATTCATCAGCCTCTGCTTCTATTTCTGAATCTGACAATTGCTCAACATGTTTACTATATCTATAATCTGCAACATCAATAACCATGGGTAAACCATTATTTGTTACTAAAATATTTTGGTGTATATCTTTCGGATAGAACCCAGCTTTTAAAATGTCTTTGATTATATTTCTCAATTCAACGAAAAATTTACCATTTAATTTTTCGGCTATAGATCTATGCATAATATTGTCGCCTTTTATATATTGTAAAAGCAAGGCTTTATCTCCAAGTCTGTCAAAACTTTGCAGGTCTAGTTGGACAATTCCATTAACCGTGGTCAAATTTTCCAAAATTTCTCTTGTGTTTTTTACTATAACGTAACCTCTAGTTAATGGAATTAATAAAACTTTAAGCTTTAATGAGTCATTTTTATCTTTTACCAGAATACCAGCGAAATCTTGCCCTATCCCAAGCAATTTGACAAATTCGAGAGCATTAGAACTGTCATATTTATCTAACTGCAAATAATCTTCATCTTTAACTTGTTTGTTAATAGAATTCATGTTATGAATTATCATCGAAATATCAAGGCCGAATTTTCCAAGATGTTCCATGCAAATATTACGGACTTCTTCACTTAAAATTGTTTTATCAAAACCATTATTGTCTAAATAAGTTACCAATTCTTTATAAAGTTCAGAAAACATATCCTTTAAAGATTCTTTAGGCCACGACATAAATTCTTCTAGATCTAAAAGGTTGTATAACATCCTTTGTATAATTATGCGGTATCGGATTTTATATATTGTATCAGCTTGGTCAATCATAGTAATTTCTTTATTAGGTTCAGTATTCTGCGTAACTGTTTTTGTATCTTCAAGCGGTTCTGTTTTTTGAGTTTCAGCAAAAGAAGGAGACTCATTCGTGCCATTTTGTATAAATTCATATACTTTATGTAACGATGTTGTTAGAAGTTTTAACTCAGCATATAATTGTTCCAAATCCATTGCTGTATCCTTGCCGTTTAAAATATTTTCGATATGTGTAATAACCTGGCAGAGGAGTACAAAATTAATTTGTTCCATATAGATTTTGCGTTCTTCTCCCTTGAGCCCATATGCAGTATTTTCTTCAAGTGATCTGAGAGAAAGGCACTCTGTCATACCTATCATTAAACCATTCAATTCATTTTTTAAGGCTATAAGGTCATCGGGCATTTTATTAAAATCATTCCCTAATCTTAACTTGATCAGATCATAAGGTTCGCCTTTAGCAAGGCTTGAGGATACTATTCGGAGGGTATCTTCTATTTTGCGGGATTTGTCTATCGCAGTTAAAATATTATTATGGGCAAAATATGACTTGTTATAGCTGTCAACAATTGAAAAAATAAAATCCAGGATTCTTGTTTTATGAAGCAAATAATATACTCTTGTGGAAATATCTGTCTGCATAAGGTTAAATAGCAGTTTCTTAAACGGCGGTGCCCTATTATCTACAGAAGCGAACAAAAGGTTTTTATAATCTGACTTTACTAATGTAGTCTTAATATATTCCTGGATAGATCTGGTTAGGACCGGGCCAAATACACTGGATGCATACGTATTTCCTTCTCTTTTTATGTTGTTTAATTCCCTGAGGCTTAATTGAGGCTTAAGTTTCATAACCTCAAGCTGTTTGGCTATATTGGCTAATAAAGCAACAACCCTTAAATTACTGTCTTTTTCTTCTCCTGCTTTGCCTATAATAGACTGTTCCCAGAAATCATGTTCTATATAGATAACAGGCTTTCCGCTTTCATTTAACTGAGGGTCTACAAATACGAAATTAGGTACATTAAATGGGTCCATTAAATACGATTTTACCTGTTCATCCGGGTCAAAGAACATAATTTCACATTCGCCCAAATAGTTATCGATAAGGTTTGTTGCTTCATTGAAAGTCTTGCCCTTTTTTTGTTCGGAAATGTCGTTTGAATCGGTTAGGGCTTGCCCGAAGTCTTTAATTTCTGTTTTTGCTTTTAAGATTAGGTCTCCCTCTTCCGTGCTTAGGGGATATTCATCCGCTATGTGGTAATCGATGATATCCCTTGCGGACATTTCTGCATTATGAATATGATGGAGTTTGTTTTTTATATTTATTAATACCATTAATATTATTTTATTGGAAATTAAAATATAATGGTCAGGGTCTTTTACAATAGAAGGCTTTAAAAATAGGTTTGCAGGGCATTTCAATGTTCCTGAAAGGCTAAGTTCAGTAGAACCTTTTAATGCTTTCAAGCCGTCCGGATAATCATTGAATTTAATTTCTTTTACTCCTGCCTTTCTTGCTTCAATAATAAATTCCCTTAAACGGTAAAAATCATAGTAAGAAAATAGTTTTTTAAGGTCGTCGTCGTTCAGGCTCAACTGCTCTTTGAATTGTTCTTGCAGCCAGATGGAAAGGTTGTTAGCATTTAGATTGTAGGTGTCATAGATATCAAGAGAGACATTATTTATTGACACAGGAATGTTCCTGGGTGTAGCGCTTAATATTTTTTCAGAATTGATCCTAAGGGATATGTGCGACAGTAATGAATATGTGAATTTTATTAAAAGCCCCGTAAATATCAGAACGAAAACAGTTGATGCAATAAATAAAATAACATTATGCAAAATAAGAATGAGGTATACCCCCAAAGCCGCACTTATACCTGCAAGGCCTGACATAAAGATCAAATGTTTAAGATCCGAATTTATTTCGTCTTTCCAGAAATCAACTGAAAAGACTTTTTCTTTCAGAAAAGGTATTTTTTGATTTTTATATATAAAATGTTCTCTTTTTTTCTCGTTTGTTTCCTTGGTGTACTCGAACTGAAATTCGTTTATAATTCCTACAATTCCTTTACCATCAATGAGCATGTGCATGATTTCATACCCAGTAGTTTGCTTTCTTGTCTTTCTATCTAAGAAAAATTCATCTCCCACATCTCCGGCATACGGGTATGGACTTTTACTCGTGTTTGATATATCAGCCTGGCATGCTATAAGCATCCTGATATTAACATCAGGATATCTGTCTTTCCATTCCTTTATTTTCTTTGCTACTAATTCCATCCCATCAGGCACATCGTAAATACTAAGAATTGTTATTGATTTCGGCTTGATTGGCACTCTTTGTCCTTCAGGTATAGTCGTCAGTAATTCTTCGACAGTTTCTATGATTGTTTTCCCGGTTACAAGCAGGGTATCGGCAAGTATTATGTTGCTTCCTTCTATCTGTAGTTTGTCCGGTTCTTTTTTCCAGTCGATTCCATAATCCAAAATGAGGCCAGCATCGCTTCTTCTTGTTGTTACATCACATACCTTGGCATCCGGGTAAGTATCATGGATAGCCTGCTCCAATACAGCACCGCCTCTTAAAATAGGCATAATAATGACTCTTTCATCCTTATTCAGGTTTAAAAATTTTAATGTCTCTTTTGTTAATCTTGATATTATATTGAACCTGGTTGTTAAAGAGCCTTCCCTAAGATCAATAAATTGTCTTATCAAGACACTTATTTTTTTTATTCCTTCAGTCCTGTATTTTGCCTCAGGCATATCCTCTTCAGTAAGGGCAGTTGAAAGCACAATGGCTTTATCTTTGAGGGTTTTTATGGCATCATCCTTGGATTCCAGTTGTTTAGCCAGATTATTTATAACTTCTAGCATAGAAGTACGAAGATTAGACGAGGTTGTTATTTCGGTTTCAAGCGATTTGCCGGTAAACACGCCTTTGTTAGATATAATGCTTTTTACTGAAAGCGCCAGGGTTTTATCATTAGGCAGATATTTAAGGTATTCTTTCAGTTCATCCGATGTTAAATATTTAATGCCATTATCCGTGGCCTCATAAGCTACAACATTTCCCTGACCCTTTATGCCAAGGCCTCTTGTAATATATAATTTATGCCCATGTATCACTAATTCTATGGAGTTTATGCTTACGGTTTTTCCTTCGATCTTTAACAAGCTGATACCTATAAGATTGTTAACTACATAATTCAATATGGCTCCTATGTTAGCTATCCTGTCTTTATTACAATTTTTGGGAATATCCATTGAATTAGTACATATTATATCGGAGTGCTCTTTGCTCATGTCTTCAGAAAATTTGTTGTGGACAATTCCACGGAATATCATTTCTTTCTTAAAATGCAACTTGCTTAAAATCTCTTTTGCAGTATCTAATGTGGCGCCGGTATTGGTTTCATCATCAATTATGAAAACAGTTGAATTGTTAACAGGGATACCGTTAATTTCTAAAATAACACCCACATAGTTGGCGAAACTATTTGATTTTAGGATGTCTATGAACAACCAGCCAAATAAAAGGTATAATAACCTTTTATGGCCTACAGGCAATTTCCTAAAAATATTTTCATTAATACTAACTTTCGCAGTAATGTTTTTATTTTTATAGACTAAACCGCTTTCTATTTGAATTGGAATATCCAACCCGTATCTGGTAGCAATGCTGTCTTTAAGTCCTATAACTGCCTCGGCTATGTAATTCGGTGACCGGACATCAGGTGACAACAGAAGCAACGGATGAGATTTTAAATACAGCAAAATCTTAACTTTCTGCTCAGGGGTCAGGGTCAGGCCATTGCCGTCTTTGAGAGATTTTTTATCTTTATCGGACAATAATTCTGGAATTGAATCCAGCAGTATTTCAAACTGTTTTTCAGCAACTTGTACAAATGCGTTTAAATTATATAAGACATGCCCCATAAAACTAGTTCGGCCGCTTTCATCGCCAAAATGTGCATTAAAAACAGCATGGTTATCAACAAAGGCATCTATCATTTTCAGCATTGTGTCTGCAGCTATACCGCTATAGCCATATTCATTAACAAATATTTTATCCTGTTTTAAATAGCTTTCATACTCATCAATTAAGCTTATGCTGGCTACACCGGCGTCGCGCAATGCAGCTAAAATAAGCCATAATTCCAATATGTCTTTATTATTTTCAGTAGAATGGATTAAAACTACATTTTTCCCTGCTATAGCCTGCGGTACATTAACTACCCAATTAAGAGGGTTCTCATCTTCCTTGTTTTCTATAATTATTCTTTTGCTGCCTTCTACTTTTAGATTTTTCGCTGCCATATCAGCATCATCTTTTAATCTGCCATGTTCATATAAAACATCTTGTATCCAAACAGATGATTTTCTGCTAGAGTCATTCAAGGGTATAATAGGTTTTTCGATCCGGTATGGTTTTTCATAATTAGCCGAGCTTAGATAAATCTCATCGCAATGAAGGGCTAAAAGAGAGTCTATACTATTGCTGAATTTGTTGACATTTATTAATTTTAATTTGACTATCAAATGCGTGTTTCCGAAATTACTTGCTAACAGTTTTAACATATCTGCTGCAGCTATTATTTTTACAACATCGTCATAGTTATAAATGTTGGTTTCAATTGTCACATATTCTGCGGTTTTTAAATATTCCGGATCTTTTATCCTTAAGTCTATCTCCTGGCCAAGCTCCGTTCCTTCTTTAAGTTCTTTTCCGGGAAAACGGCTTACATTAAATCTTAATAAGGCCCCTTTGTTTGTTCGTACGGTTAAATCAGATGTTGATTCAATTATAGGAGGAGCTTTTAAATATAAAAGAGCGGTATTATTATGCAGCGCATGGGAGATTATATTGCTTAACCAAATAGAGAATATTGATTTGTTTAAAGAAGAATTAACGGCATCATATATACTTTTAACTCCAGAAACGAGGATATCCCGATTACTGTCATAACTGCGGTGTTTTTTTAAGAATTTATCCAGTTTTTCATTCTTTTCAATATCTTCCCACTTCAGGAGTTTGTTAACTGAAGCATACGTCAAACTTTCCATACCAATACCGGTAAAAATACCCATTAATTCTTTAGCTTCAATAATGGGTGCAAATATTACTGCCGCCACCCATAAAGCAGCTGAAACCCTGAAAGTGTCTAGGAATATGGCAAGATCAGTGTCTAGGTTCCTAAAAAAGAAACCTAATATTGGAATTGACCTTATTTTTAGCGTTGTTATTGATGACACGAGAGGGTTAGAATTTCCTTTTTTTGTTTCATCAATTGCTTCTTGTATTGTTAGCTCTGGTTTATTATCAAGCATAGTTTCAATATTTTTAACCCGTTTGGCCCTAAAATCATCTAACGGCCATACCGGGATTATTTTCAGGGCATCTGTAATTATATCTCTTCTTATTTGATTGATTACGAAGGAAGAGGCAGATTTTATTTCCGAATCTGTCACTGGCTGAACTAAAGGATCAAAATCTGCAACATTTATAATAAAGGGTAAACCATCATTCCCCAATAGTATACTGTTATATATGTCGACCGGGTAAAATCCGCACTTAAGTGCAGCTTCGACAATATTTGTTAGCTCAATAAAAGATTTATTTGTTAAAGAGTTATAAACATCTTCGCTCAAAATGTTTTTCCCTTCGAAATATTCCAATAATAAGGCTTGATCCTCAAATCTATCAAGACTTTGCGGGTCCTCTTGTGAAACTCTTTTAACTGGAGCCAATTTCTGTAATATAATCCTTAGTCCTTTAACGGCCTCTTTGCTTCCATTTAATGGGATTAATAAGACTTTTAATTTGGAAGAATCGTTTTTATCCTTAACTAATATCCTGGCAAAACTTCCTCCGACCCCCAGCAAGTTAACAAATTCCAGCGCATTGTCCTTGTCATATTTTTCAAATGGCAGAAAATTAGGATTATTGGCCCTATCAGGTATACCTTTTGTAATACTTTCAATAAAAGGATCATTGAAGAAGTCATATTGTCTAAGATGTTTTTTAAACAGGATAGAAATCCCGCCTCTTACAGCCGGGTCCTTTAGGTCAACAGTGTCTAAATAATCTGTCAATTCTTTGTAAAGTTCAGAAAACGTCCTGTTTACCAGGTACTTGGGCCAGGGAAGGTCTTCATTCCTAAGGCTATTTAATACCCCTTTTATAATTATATGGTATCGTATTTTACTAATTAAAACGGCTTGGTCCACAATTTCTGCGGCAGTACCGGGTAATAGTATAGGAGCAACTTCAACAGGCCCTTTACCCAAATTATCTTTTCTTTTCTTTTTAGTTTGCGAAAGAATACCGGGTTCTGGATTTACTGCAGATAGAATGCCTTCATCGAAAAGTTTCTCTTTAGATTCTTCAATAAGTTGTTCGGGAGAAGAAGCGGTATGTTCCTTTTTTTGTTTAGCCAATGGATTGGGCATGTTTTTCAATACCGGTATTTTTGTCTTAACCTGAGAAGGCTTGTCTTTTTCTCTGCTTTTTTGCACCAATTTATTAACTGTTTCTAGTTTGCTAATTAAGATCTGAAGTTTTATCTGCAATTGCTCTATATCTATAGCAGTATCTTTACTGTTTAAAACATCTTCTATCTGTGCTATAACCTGGCAAAGAAGCACAAAGCTTATTTGTTCAACATAGATTTTACGTTCTTCACCCGTAAGCCCGTATGAGTTCGTTTCTCCCATGGACCTTATGAACAGCCAATCAGCCAGAGGTATCATCAGCCCATTCAATTCTTTTCTTAAGGCTAAAAGGTTTTCGTTAAGTTTACTGAAGTCATCGCCTAACCTCATTTGTATCAGTTCGTTAGATTCGCCTTTAGAATAACTTGAAGATATTCTTTGGATGGTGGTTTCAATCTTTTTAGCTTTTTCTATTGTTTTCGTTATATCCTTATGCGCGAAATAAAACTTATTATGAAAATCTATTATAAAATAAATAAAATTCATAATCTTTAACTTATTTAATAGATAATATATACTTGTTACAATATTAGTCTGGATAAATTCGAATATCAGTCTCCTAAAAGGTGTAGCTCTGTCCCGGAGACAAGTGATCAGCAGGTTCTTGTCAGCCGATTCTATCAGCGTCTTCTGAATATATTCCTCAATAGACCTGTTAAAAATCGGGCCAAATACACTTGCGGTATACATATTTCCTTCTCTGTTCATCCTTCCTAATTCTATAAGGCCTAACTGCTCCTGGTCTTTAGTTTGTTGGGAAACATGTTCTCTGATCGTTGTGACTAATTTCATCCTTGCCATTATTGATAGCTCGTCGTATGTAAACCGCTTAGCATCAAGGTAATGACTAAGATGCATAACGTCCATGTAATGAATCTGTTTGGAAATATTAGCCAATAAAGAAACAATCCTGAGATTCTCGTTTCGCTTTTCATCTTCTTTGCCTAGAATAGAGCTATTCCAGAAATCAAGGTCTATATAAACGGTGTACTTGCCTTCATCTAATTTTGGATCTATGAATATTACACTTGAGTCAGTAAAGGGATTCATTATATTTGATTTTAACGGATTATCCGGAGTAAAGAATTTAATATTAAAACCCTCTTTATATTCAGTAATTAAATCTATGGCTTCTCTAAATAACTTTCCTTTACCTTGTTCTGAAATATCTGCTGAATTAGATAATTCCTCAGCTAAATTTTTAATATCAGCTTCTGCCCTCATTCTTGCTTCTTCATCTTTCCGGCTAAAGTCATGCGTTATTATGTGATTTTTTACGATATCTGTTGTTGACATATAGGCCTTATAGCTGAAAGCTAGTTTATGCCTTGCCTTTATCAATATTGAATCAGTTATCTTGTTAATTGTTGCAATATCGCTGCGGTTTTGATTCATCTTAAAAAAGATATTTACTGAACATTTCAATGTTCCTGACAGGCTCAATTCGGTAAAATTCTTGAATATTGTCGGCTTAGCCGTATAAGCATTGAACTTAATTTTTCTTACACCTGATTTCCTTGCTTTGATAACGAATTCCATTAAACGGAAAATATCTAAAGATAGATTATCCCAGCCTTCGTCATCTAACTTCATTTGGCGTTTAAACTGTTCCTGAATCCATTTAACAAGTTCATTTCCGTCCAAGTTAGATGAATCGTATATATCAAGGGAGACTTCATTTATTGTTGAAGGTATATTAATTTTTGGCATACGGCTTAAAGCTATTTCGGAATTTATCGCAAGCGACATATTTGATATTAATGAATATATCGGTTTTAATAGAAGTACGGCAAATGTTAAAAAGAAAACAGAAGAAGTTATAATCAATAAAACGTTATTTAAAACAAATGTAAAATATGAACCCAAGGCTAAACTTATTCCTATTAAACTCAAAACAGCAATCAATTGCTCCAGGTTAGATCTAAAGTTAATGTTCCAAAAATCAACTGTAAAAACATTTTCCTTTAATAACCGGGTTTTTTGATGTCTGACTATAATCTCTCTTTTTAGCTGCTCGTTTCTTTTTTCTGTGTACTTGGACTGAAATTCGTTTATAATTCCTGCTATTCCAGTACCATCCATGAGCTTGTGCAGGATATCTGTAGCATCCTTACTGAATTCATTTCCTACATCTCCTGCATACGGGTATGGTACATTGCCCGCGTTTGAGACATCGGCCTGGCAAGCTACAAGCATCCTGATATCAGTATCAGGGAATCTGTCTTCCCATTCCTTTATTTTTTTTGCTATTGATTCCATCCCGTCAGGTAGGTCGTAAATACTAAGGATAGTTATTGATTTTGGATTTTCCGGGAGTAAATCTTCAATAATATCTATGATTGTATTCCCGGTTACAAGGAGAGAGTCGGCAAGTATTATATTGCCCCCTTGTATTTGAAGTTTACCCGGGTTATCTTTCCAGTCGATCCCATAATTTAGAACAGGGCCGCTGGCAGATCGCTCACTTGTTACAGGACATACTTTGGCCTTAGGATAAGTATCATAGATAGCCTGCTGTAATACCACGCCGCCTTTCAAAACAGGCATAATAATAATGTTTTCATCCTTGTTAAAATCTAAAAATGTCTCATTTAGGGCTTCATTTAAATATTTTAGATATTTCAAAGTTTCTTTAGTTAACCTTGATATTATATTGTACCTGGTTGTCAAGGAACTTGTTCGTAAATCAATGAATTGCCGCATCAGGATTCCAATTTGTCTTATCCCTTCAATCCTGTAATCCGGTTGAGTTTTATTTTCTTCTGTAATGGCAGATGAAAGAACAATAGTTTTATCCTTCAGAGTCTGTATAACATCATCCTTGGATTCCAGCTGTTTAACCAGGTTTTTTATAACTTCAGCTAAAGAAGTCCGCAGGTCAGCTGAGCTTTTTAATTCTGCTTCAAACGGTTCCCCTTTATATACGCCTTTATTAGATATAATGCTTTTTACTGTATAGGCTAAGTCATAAGACGTATAAGCCAGATACTCTTTCACGTCCTTGGATGTTAAATATTTAATGCCGTTATCCGTGACCTCATAAGCCACGACATTTCCCAGACCCTTTAGGCCAAGTCCTCTTGTAATATATATTTTATGCCCCTGTAACACTAATTCTATGGCGTTTATGCTTACGGTTTTTCCTGAGATCCTTAACAAGCTGATACCTATAAGGTTGTTGACTACGTATTTAAGTACGGCCCCGATGTTGGCTATCCTGTTAGGATCATAATTTTTAGGTATATCCATTGAATTAGTGCATGTTATATCGGAGTCCTCTTCGCTTATTTTATCAGAAAATTTGCCGTGAACAACTCCACGGAATATCAGTTTTTCACCAAATTTTCTTTTTACTAAAATATTTTTTGCAGCAGTTAAGGTAGTACCCGTTGAAATTTCATCGTCAATTAGGAAGACAGTTGCATTGCTTATAGGTACCCCGTTAATTTCTAATATAACTCCCACATATTTTGCAAACCAGTTTATTTTTAGAACGTCTATTAACAACCAGCCGAACAGCTTATATGGCAATTTTTTACTGCCGGCAGGAAATTTTTGATAAATTTTATTGTCCTTGTATTCCGCTAATTTGTCCTTATTTAAAAAACCGCTTTCTATTACAACGGGTATATCCAGGCCGTACCTGTTAGCGATGCTGTCTTTAAGCGATAACGCTGCTTCTTCTGCATAGCTTGAAGACCCCATATCCGGCGATAACAATAATAAAGGATGAGAATTTAAATGCTGATAAATATTGACTTTCTGTTCATTAGTCAGAGTCAGGCTCTTGCCGTCTTTAAGGAATTGTTTCTGTTCTTCGGACAATTCTAATTCCGGGATCGAATTAAGAAGTAATTCAAATTGTTTTTCAGCAACGTGGACAAAAGCATTCAAATTATACAAAACATGCCCCATAAAAGTAACCTGGCCGCTTTTTCCATTTCCATAAGGAGCGTTTAAAACCACATGCGTATCAACCAAGGCGTCTATCATTGTCAGCATTGTATCGGCCGCTAGGCCGCTGTGCCCGAATTCATCCTCGGACACTTTATTCTGCCTGGCATAGCTTTCGTATTCATTGATGAGGCTGATACTATTTACGCCCGCATCACGTAAAGCAACAAGGATAAGCCACAGTTCCATAATATCCTTATTGTTTTCAGTACTATGCATTAAAACAATATTTTTTCCGGCTATATCCTTTGGTACCTTAATTACCCAGTTAAGGGGGTTCTGGTCGTCTTTATTTTCTATTATAATCCTTTCCGCATTTTTGGGTACATCACTTAAAAAGCCAAAGAAACGTTTGTTTTCTGTCATCCATTCGCTTTGAATTGATTTTAAATTTTTTGCTGCTATGTCGGCATCAGACCGCAGTCTTGTATGTTCATAGAGAACATCCTGCAATACAACAGAGGTTTTTCTCTTATCAGGAGTTAGCGGTACAATAGGCTTTTCAATAACATGTTCCTTGTCTCCATAATGTTTATAAATGATGTCACAATGCTGGCTTAGGAGCCTGTCAACCCCGTTTTTAAATTCCTGCACATTCCTTAATTTTAATATGACTTTGAAATCTTTATTTCCATATTTTTTTGCATATAGTTTCAACATGTCTGCAACTAATATTATTGTTACTATATCATCATAGCTGTCAATGTCACATTCCAGGGTCACATTTTTTGCGGTTTTTAAGGGTTCAGGATTCTTAAGCCTAAGATCAATTTCTTTGCCAAGGTTAGTCCCTTTTCTTAGTTCTTTTCCCGCAAGCCTTCTCTCATTAAATTCTATAGAAATTTTTTCATCTGTTATCGCTAATAAATTAAGCGGTTTATTTTCAGAATCAGCTCTCTTGACCCAGTCTCTAATAAAATTCAATAAGAACCTTTTTGCAGTTTTAAATGTAAGTCCTAACATAACAGTAAAATTGATCCATGTTTCAACAGCATAAATCATCCAGTCTGCTGTCATCTTGTACTGTATCAATTTATGTAGATAGTGTTTTCTCTGCAGTTCTATTTCTTCCATAGATGTCGGCCTTATTACTTTTTCACTTTCCTTGTTGGTTGAAATGATGTTACCGCTTCCATCAATTATATCTAACCTGATCTCATAATCACCTGCCTCTATGTCATCCCCGATCTGCCAAGCTGACTTATCTAGGGATAGTTTGGTAGTATCATTTGAAGGTATAACAACATCCATCGTTTTTTCCTTTATAACCTTTCTAGCTCCGGATGTTTTGTCAACTTTAAAAATGCTTATCTTCAATTTTGAATTAGGTACTATGTTTAAATCGTTTACCAGCCACAGCTCTTCAAACCAGTGACTATGTATTCTTTTCTCGTCCTGATTTTTCGTAACTGCAGACGCCATTAAAGGCTGGTTGGCCAACCGCATCAGCTCGAAAGAAGATTTTTCATTCCTGAAAAAATCCACCACAGACCAGGTAATAGAATTCCATATATCATTAAAGGTAAACATTATCTGGCCTTTAAAATGTTTTTCTCTCCTGAATTTTTCTGTATACCTTTTTATCAACTTACCCTGATAGTCCTGCGAATTTGCTATAAATTCGGATAAGGTCTTGGCAGGCTCAACCCCTGCCATGCCAAACATATAATACGGCTGGAAATTATGATATATCAGCCTTTTGAGAACCTTCTTTGCCAGCTGGTCTTCTGGAGACAGATCATCAGGTTTCGATTTCATTAATTTATAGTAGTTTTTTAATCTTCTCCAGTCCATTTGTTTTATTATATTCCAGTTATTTTCTTCATCCTTGTCGTCCGCTACACCTACAAGCATTCTCCTTATCATCTCTTCTGAGGGCAGGGATTGTGCCCCGAATTCAGATGGAAAAACCGTATTATATATGCGATACATAAATGAAGGCATGTACCATTCAGGATAAATATGTTCATCATGGCCGGAAAACTCTTTTACTATTCTTGACCTGTCTAATCTGCGGACTTTTTCAAACATCAGCTGGTCTAAGGTTTTTGACTTATCTGTCTGGCCGGACAAGGCAGGTTCATTGTGGCAGCACCATAATACTACTGAAGGATGGTTATAGAGCATATTGACCATTTCAGCTATCTGCTTTACAGCCTGATGTCTGAATTCTTCTGAATCAGAATACTGCCATTGCAGTGTAAAATCCTGCCAGACCATTATTCCATTTTCATCACATAACTTATAAAATTCATACGGCTCTACATGGGCATGGACCCGGACCAGGTTCATATTGAGTTTTTTTAATAGTTCTATATCTCTTTCAAAAAAACCTTTGCTCTGGCTAAGCATCAGGCTGGAAACATAACTTGTTCCTCTGGGCTTAATTTTTCTTCCGTTCAGATACCAGGTGCCGTCATCAGCCTGTTTAATTTCTCTGATGCCAACTTGATTTTTGTAAGAATCTAAACGTTGTTTTTTAGAATCTTGAGAAAGAGTTATCTCAACATCATATAAAGCCGGTTTATGACCCGGGTCACAGAGATCCCAAGTCCACCACAACTGCGGGTCCGGTATAGTGACATCAACTATTTGTTTATTCTGTCCCGGAACAAGTTCTAGTGTAACTTTTTTAGTATATGGTTCAAATATTTTCTCACGTGGAGTTAATGGTTTCCCATCCTCGTTTAAAATGTTCCCATCCGGGTCTCTGATTATTATTTCATATATAACAGTTTGGTTTACATCCAGCTTATTTTCTCCGTTTATCTCAATAGCTATATTGGCATCTCCCTTTGGCCCCTTATTTAAATTAGTAGTAATCTTAGCATTCTCTATTCTTACTTTATCTTTAACAATTAGAGTGACATCATTCCATATACCTCCGGTATTCATATCCTGGCCGTCCATGGGATTCCAGTCTTCCGTATATGGAACCAACCTGGAACCAGGCCTTAAATCCCATATTTGGAATATACCTTTTAGCAGTCTTTTCATCTGAGGCCAGATTGTCGAATAAGTATGTGCATAGCCTGCTTGTTCATTCGGCGAATTGACTTCTACGACAATATCATTGTCTCCTGCTACTAAGTATGGAGCAATATCAACTTCAAAAGGCTGGAAATATCCCTCGTGTGAAATAACCAGGCGGCCGTTAACATAAACTCTGGTAAAATAATCAACACCGTCAAAATGCAGCAATATCTGTTTGTCTTTAGGTACTGAGGCTATATTTAACTTCTTATGGAACAACATCGCACCTGCATAATTATGGACACCTTCTGCTAATTCCCAGTTGGTAGGCAGGTTCATGGCAGTAGTTGTAATATCTCCATCTTTTGCTATTACACCCCAATTACCATTTAATAGTGTTTTTTCTTGGCTCAGATCAACAGGCACAACTTCAGTGGGCGTAAAATCAACAGGCAAGTCTTCTATCGGCCTTTCTTTTATCGGGATAGATTCTATTATTCTTGTATTATCATAGAGTTTTTTATTTGCTTGTTCAGATATATCAGAAAAGGCATTCATCTGTCCTTCAAACTCGGCATTGTCTCGGGTACCGGCTATTGCGGAAGTAAATATAGATTCAGGAGGAGTATAAACTTCAACTTTTTGAAATCTTGATTCACCTGACAAAGACTTCAAAGAATCGAAAATTGTCCAGTAAAAATCCTGGTCTTGTGCTGACAGCTCCGCTTCTCCGTTTTGTTCCATGAAATTCATTAATTTGGCGTAAAATGTATAAGGATTTTCTTTATTCGATAATATGATATACGGGATCAAGAAGTGAGCTATCATTTCAAGCATGGGCGGGGACCTTCCAGAGGATTCTTGGACTATTTGATTTTTTAGTTTTGAAATAACGCTGCAGAATGAACTAAACTGTGCAGGGTCGTCAAAACTAAAAAGAGTTATTCCTGTATATGCCTGTATTTGTTTAATATCCGGGTTATTAAAATCATATAAGCCTATTACTGACCGTTTTGTCAATTGATTGGCTAGATCAGATCCTGTATTAAACTTATGAAATAACCTGTTTAGACGGCCATTTTGCATAATAATAGATAAAGATTGTGAAACTGTTTGACTATAACTTACATTTGACCCTATTAGTGTAATATTGCCGGTACGCTTTATTTTCCCCAAATAAGCATAACCCGGGTCAATGACTACCCGGCCGCCTCTTGGACCATCTTTTGTAGAACCTAAATTCTGTAAGGCTTTTATACCGTTAAGAAGCGCCAATTCAAGCGGAGTTACAGATTTTCCTCTTATCTTAATATTTAATTTAGAATTTAAAATATTTCTGTCTATACCGTCACAATTAAGTACTACTATTCTAAGTTTGCTGGGGTCTTTGCCTTGAAGTGCAGGGTGTTTTGATGTCAAATTATTTATGAAAAATGAATCAAAAAACGATATCCCATTGCCCAGGCTGGCACTTGGTATACATTCAAAAGGGGTATCTTTCAGCTTTGGATTTCTTTTTTCAAACAATTCGTTGAAATATTCAGTGTCAGATGCATTATTGCCGGTCATGACAAGAACTAAATCCGGTAATTCGCCATCAACTGCTTCGTTTAGTTGTTCGCACTCATTTTCCAGGATATCATTATGATAAGGTGCTGCGGTTGAGGTTTTGTCACCCATAGCTTTATATTTTTTAATTATTTTGCCGCCTTTTCTATAACTATTAGTAAACAAGCCCAGGATTATCGGTGTCCAATGGAAAAGAATTAACAGGCCTACTCCTGTAACAAAAGAATAAAGAAAACCAGCGGCAGTTATACTGGTACCCCAGATAAAATATATTACAAAGGGCTTTAAAAGCAGGACTAAAGGCAAAAACCTTGAAAGCATTCTTCTTACTCTCCACCCTTCTGACATGCCCAGTTCAAAATATGTATGACTATTTTTACTTCTGAAATAAGTTTCTTGTTCTTTGTCAAGTTCCTCTTTATTATATAAACCAAGGATAATATAATTCCCGGAATTAATAATATTTTGCATGAGTTTTAATATGTATCTCTTTGATAAGGCAGAGCCGACGCTTACGCCAAATATCAGTCTTACTAAATCCATCAGATGTGTTTTCTCCAAGAAATACCAAGTGCTGTTTTTTGATATCTCATATTTTGAAAGAATTTCTATATTATTAATATAACCGTGGATTTTGCAATAGGCGATTACATAGCTGTACATTTCAGCCAAGGCTTTGATCTCAGGATTTAATTTTACACTCTCTTCACTATTTAGTTCAGATATTTTATCAAACGTTAAATCTAAAAGTATCTGGAGATGCCCGTAGAGGTTCATAATCTTGTCTCTGTGCGCAATTTCTTCAGTTTTAAATGAAATAGGAGTGATCTTTATAATTTTTTTAAGGTCGTCTCTCATAGAATCAATATCATCACTTGACAGGCTTTGATTATTTCCCAGGACGCTATACCAGTGCCCGATGTAATGGTTTGATACATCAAATACATCTGCCGGGTTATATGTTTCACTTTCTATTGATTTTATCTTGTTTTGGAAGCGGATTTTAGAGTCATAAATAATCTTTTCAAGTTTATTTTTATTATCGCTTAGTTGTTTAGTTGCATCCTTTGAACCTTCATTATCTTTAGTATTCTCCAGTCTTTTGACAGCCTCTAATATGGAATCTAAGGCAGTAATAGCCAATTTCTCATCGGCATTATGCAGCGCTTTCATCAATGCATGGGATAAACGAATAATATCTTCTTTTGCTGATTTTATTGTTTTAAGAACAAGTTTGTTTGATCTATTAGCCTGATATAATTTATCAATAAGGCTGATAGACGAATCAATAAGTGTTTTTATTTCATCGGCCTTAGTTATTGCTTTGCTTATATTTTCTTTTAATTCCGGCGTTATATAACCGTTGATCGTTTTGATGCGGCTGTCATAAAAATAGTTATCTCTGCCAATAATAATAAATGTCCAGTGCAGGAACATGGATAAGCCAATGCCTGTTACAAAAGGTATTATAAAAGATAATAGAATAATTGTGCTTAATTGAGTAGATACATAATTCGAACCGATACTCCAAACAATTGTGGCTATGATTGACTGCAAAGAAATTAAAAGATTTAAGGTTCTTTGCAGAGCTTTTCTCTGATTCCATGCTTTATTCATTCCAAGTGCGATTTGTTCAGGCGGGTTTTCCATATCCTTTATGTAGTGCTCTATATCTAACCTTAGTTCTTCATTATTGTATAACGATTCTAAAATCATGTTCCCCAAACCGGATATTTTATCTATCTGCTTTCTAAGGTCATTTTTCGAAACCCTGATGCCGTATCCCATGCCAAATACAAGTCTATTCAAGGGCATGATCCCAGTCCGCTCAAAAAAGGATTTCTTATTAAAAATATAGCCTGACATAATATCCAGATTCCTGGCAAAATCAAGCCCGCGGAGGTACTCTAGTCCATACAAGGACAAGGGAATAAAACGATTTTTGAAATTATTAAGCGCTGATAAGGTTAATTGCAGGTTTTCTGATCCAATATATTTAGCATTTGTTTCAATGGTTTGATTATCAATACTTTCTATTGTTTTTAAAGATAATTCGGTAAATTTTTTGTAGAGCTGTGCAGAGGATTTGGCATTAAACCCAAACATTTTATTTGAAAACTTTGTTATTGATATAAAATTTTTTGAAATTTCAAAAATTCTTTCAAGCCCTACAAAATCACCGGTGGTATTATATTCTTCAAGAGTTTTTTCCCATTCATCCAAATAAGTCTTGGCTGATTTAAATATTACCCCTGACTTGGGATCAATTTGCGAAATATCAGCTGTCAATTCTTCATCAATTTCCTTGCCCATCGTTGGTTTTAAACGGAATAATGTTAATGACACTTTTGTTCTAATTCTTTTTAGAATCGAATCTTTTGGTTTTGCGCTTAAAGGATACTCTGGCTTTTCTGATATTCTTTGGAATGTTTCTAATTGTTTTTTGCAACTGGAAGGAATAGCCTCGGTATCAGGATAGCTTCTGGTAATAAGGGATGCTTCGGGAGTGAAAGAAGTCAAAGAAAAATTGCTGAAATGGCTGTCTCTGAATAAGTTTCTATAAAATCTGAAAATGTTTAAGTAATAATCCTTGTTGCCTTTTAGAGTTTTTCTAAATAGCATTAAATAGGTGAAAGGGTCTTCATTGTTAGATAACATTACAAGAGGTATTAAGATATGTTTAACAAGGTCTAATTTCGGCGGCGACCTATTGACGTAACCTGCAGTTGCAGCAGCTTTTAGCTTTTTCATCGACTTAAGGAAGAAAAGGTATTTTTCAGTGTCTTCAAAACTGATTGTCAGGTTGCCTGTAAAAGCATAGTTTTGTTCAACTTTTGGGTCTTTGAGTTTTGGCGGCATCTGACTCTTTTCTATGGTTTCATCGATTTTTTCGGTATCATAATCCGGAAATAATTTTAGTATCCTTGCATTCCCGTTCTTCAACACAGTAGGATGTTTTTGTTCATCCATCTGGTCATCGCTTACTTTAGCCAGTTCGCAGGTTACGTCTCCGACTCTATTCATATAGCCCAGGACTATATTGCCTGGGTCTTTAACTACAATGCCGTACCTGTTTTTGTCTTTGAGCCTTTGAGTTTCCCTGACCCCTCTAAGCAATGCGAGCTCTAAGGGTGTTATTTTTTTGCCTTTGATTTGTATAGGCAGTTCGTTTGTTATTCTACTGGGCTCAGATTCGCTTATGTTAAGCACAACGATTCTCATTTTAGTAATATCTTTACCGGCAAGCTGCGGATATTGTCTTCTTAATATTTCCATTCTTTCAGAGTCTTGATAGGTTAAGGCATCTATAAGGCTTATGCCGTCTCCAGTTTGTGCGCTTGGTACAACATCAAACGGAATATTTGACAAGGATGGATCCAGGCCGGATTTAATAAAGTCTCTATAATAGTTTTCCATTCGTTTATTATTCCCGGTCATTACAAGTACAAGGTCGGGTAAATCTCCGTTTGAAGCATTTTCAAGTTCTTTAAAATCATTAATAAGTGTTGCATCTTTTAATGAAATATCTTCTTTGGGATGACCGTCTCTTGAAGATGCTTGATCGTGGTCAATAGATGGTATTGAAGAAGTTTTTTCGATACGTTCATTTAAAACATCCAATAATTGTATTGTGTCTTCAGTGCCTTGAGTCCAGATGACCTTTGCCCCTTCTGGTATCAAATCAGCTACAGGTAAATCATTTGTGGTTTCACCTTCAATTATTTTATTTATTACACTTTTTTCTACCTTTTTCATGCCGAAAGAATCACCAACATAAGCAACTTTATTTAACGGGAAATCATAGTATTTAGCCATCTTCACTATTGTATCTTTTTTACTTGGGCGCATTTTTAATAAAACATATAAAAACTTTAATAATCCAGGCAAATATTTATTTTTATAAATAACTTTTTTGTGTATCTTTTTATCTGTTCCAATTGTGAATTCATAAGCATTAAGCCCGTTCAATTCATAAAGTCTTATAGATTTCCCATCTAATTTTTCCAAAAGCGGCCTTAGCCCGTTTAGTTTATGTTCGTATATACCGCCAGTTAAAATTGTCAAATGTCTGCCCTCGGCTAATACTTTTAGTAAATCCGTTTCTTTATCTGACATTTTTGCAGTGCCTTCCCAAAGGGTATGGTCATAATCGAAAATGAATTGATCGATATTATCAAATTCCCCTGATTTAATGGCTTCAATAGCTTTGGCGATTGTCATCGGTATAGGCTTCTCTTTATTTTCTTTGGCCTGATTGGCAATAATAAGTTCCTTGGCATAAGTTAAGAGATTGATATTACTTTGAGCATCTTCCTTACTGATGCCCTGTATAGGCTGGTTTGAATTGGCAACAAAATAAAGGAATTTGTGGAAGTTATCTGGAGTTCTGTTGTTATCTTTTATCTTTGGCTGAAATAGGTATTCCGAGAATGATTTGTATATTAGAGAGGATTGTTCGTTTATGCCATCAAATTCTAATTTCTCATGCTGAGCGATTATTCTTAGAGCGTCTTCTATAGTTTGTCCTTCAGGAGGCGCCCGAAGGAGTGAATATGCAAGGACAGAATTTAAAAGGAGCTTATTGTCTTCTATGGTAGCAAGGGCATAAGCGTTCTCATCCAGGATCAAGTCCGGGCTGTCCCATATTTCTATATCGGTAATATCATGCGTGTTAAGAGATGCCGCCAGTTTATTAATATCTGGCAAGTTAACCTCTTTAAGGGCTGAATCGAAATCTTCCGTGACATTCTTTCCTGACCTAAAAAGCTCTATGAGTTTTTTTGCAAGGATTACTGATCCTTTATGGATAATACTAGAAATAAATAGGCTTAGAAAAACTGTGGTTTTTGCAGCTTTTAGCAGTCTGTTCAGATCTTCCCCGACCGCAGTCGCTTTTTCAGGCTTCTTTAGTTTTTGTCTTGTTTTTGATCTTGCAGCTGGCTGTTCAGTTACAGGAGATGACAGAGTTCCTAATTGATATTCTTGAATTAATAAAGCGTTTATTGATTCCAATATTAAATTCTTTACTTTCCAGACATTAAATTTATCTATGCTCCTGGCTGAAATAGAAATCCTGCTGTTTTGTGCATCTATCTGGTAATCTTTTTGTTTCCCGGAGGCTTCTATCTCGTCAACTATCTCAAATCTCAACTTCTGTCCCAAAATATAGGAATAAACATCTACTTTTATTCCTTCGACAGATAAATTCTCTTTGTCTTTACGCAATAAACGCAATGCATCCAAAACGTCATTTTTTCTGCGCCTATCCTTACTGAATATAAAAAATCCACGCTTTGCATAATCTGCATACATCATCTTGAAAATATATAAACCCTGATAATCATCCGGTATATAATTCAATACATTATCCAAAAGAAGGTTTTCTCTCCTTAGCAATATATTTATTATTTCTTTTATCCTGTATAAGATATTGGCTTTAAGCTTCGGCCTTACCTCCAACAGTCTTTCCATAAAATCCCTGTATTCCAGAAAGACCATGAAATCGTTCTTTATAAGGCCCTCCAGTTTCTCCAGTGACTTAGTGTTATTTGTATCTCTTAAATAATTCAGGAAATCGTCAAAATTGTTGGGTGGATAGTTTTTCCAATTCGCTACCCTCTCTTTCCTCTCCTCGCCGGTCATCGAAATAATGAACGAGTCTGCTTTCAGTTTGTTCATTTTTTCTATCCAGGCAGACTTATTTGCAATATATGCTCCTAAGATCTTGCCTTCCTTCGAAGAGGACAAGAACTCGCCTGCTATCTTTGGATTTAATTGCAATAAACCTTTTATGCTATTTATATCTTTTATAATGCCTTTATTTATTCCTTCGTTTATCAATTCAACCAATTTAAGGAATTCTACCTTCCCGCTGTCTGTTAAGACCGACACATCTTTTTTTGTTTTCTTTCTCCGTGCTGCTATTACTAGATTTGCCAAAGCAGCTATAGAGGAGTATATCAATAGTTCTTGTAACGGCTGCAACGGCCAAACAATGTTGAAAGTTTCATAAAGCATGTCAGACTTATATAGCGTATAACCCGAATTTAAAGACTTGCCATGGGTATTAACAGCTACATAACGCTGTGTATACAAATACCTGAAATCTTGACTTGCAGCTACGGAAATAGTTATCTTATTTACATCCTTAGGCAGCGCTGTGCCAAATGTGTCCCTGAAATCTTTTGAAGCGGCAAATTTTATGGCGTCTTCAAACGTTGCTGAGTTTAGTATTATATTTACATAAGGGCTCATGATATTCCATTTCTCTGTCTTAATGTCCCGGTATATAATGAATTCATGCACAAAATGTGAGCGTATGCTATCCTGTATTGAATTACTTTTCGGTTTGGTCTGCCAGTCTATCAAGATTGTATAAGTCTTGTAGCCGTGCAACTGCAAGGCTTTTTCCGCAAACCTTGAATAGCCTGAACACAGAGTCCCGTACTTATCATACTGGCCTTTTGTCCTGTTTAATCCCCAGATAACTTCCGATGAAGCAGATTGAAAAGCTTCTATCCTGGGTTTCCAAGGTGCCATATATTTTGCTATTTTTGTTGGAGTATCTAGACTGGCCATCGTTTCATTATATGCTTTTCTATCAAAATCTTTATCTACCAATTGTGGCACCTCAGAAAGGGTTCTTAGATAAATGGCATCTGCCAAGGATGTGGTCTGGTAACCGAAAACCGCTGCTGTCCCGATACTACACAGCATTATTATCAGAAAAGATGTAAGTACCCCTTTCTCTATACGTTTCCAAGTTTTTCGCCAAGCGTTTTGTATAAGCGCTTGTCCTACATACTGCCTTAGAACCGTCTTTAGGGTATTTATGTTCCCGAATATCTTTCTCGGCTCGCCCTCATAGATCTCTTTGCGTTTGTCATGCCTTGCATCCACTGTCTTAGGAAGCCCATACTCTGCTATATGAGCTAAATAGTAAAGTATTTCAGGCAGATTCAATATATTCTTCCTTAGAAAATCTGCCGGCAGTACTATCTGATTATTCTTTGTATATCCCAAAAGGAACTTCTCTTTACCCTCAATTATAGGATTAAATTTCATTATACTGCCGTTTGCTATACCTTCGCTGATCGAATTTAACCGTGCCAGTACCCTTAGCGCTCTTAAACTGTCGTCTGTGTCCAGATTGCCCAATCTTATGGAAGAATATACTTTTTTCTTTACTGTCTGGACTGCTCTTAACACGATCTTTTCTTCCCGGGGATTTAAAGTAAAATTTATTACTTTAACTCTATTGATAGGGAAGGTCCCTATTTCGCCTGATTTTGCGCCTTTTAATTCCTTGACTTTTGACAGCTCAAGGAAATTTTTTAACCTTTCATCAGCCCGCCTGGCATTTATATACAACAAAACAACAGTATTTGCCGCAAGTAATACTCCTGAAACAATACCAAACCAGGTAGGCATTACTCCCGCAAAAGTCAATAATACCCCGGCGAACCCGACTGCAATGGACATTGCCATAGCAACCTCTATCATAGATTGCCCTATTTCTTCTTTAGACTGCACAATTTCTTCGGTAGGCAATTCCAAACTCCTGCCCTGCTGAAGCTGTTCTTCCAGCGAGGAAAGAGCACTTTCAATTGCTTCTACCGGATTGGCATTAAAGGTTGTATAGGTTTTTATTTCATTCAAAATATGTTCTGTCAATTGTTCTGCAGTTTTGTTTTCCTTATAAACCTGGACAAGAACAGCCCCAATCCTGACAAGGAAGCCATTGAACTGAAAATACCCTAAGGATGAAGCCTTTAGCACCGGTACCAGGAGATTCTCTAAAAGCAATTCCTTTTCCCGGGGTTGCATGTTCTCCGGCAGGTTGTTTACAAATGCAGCTAAGGCTTTCATGTAGAGGTTCCATTCACTGAAAACATTTGCAGCCGCAGACTGGTTTGATATTAAATTCTTTCTTGAAGAATCAAGGCTAAGTTTAAAAACTTGCAGCAGGAGTTCTTTAACCGCTGTATATGAAACCCCCTTCTTATTAAGGTTTTTCAGTAATTCTGTCAGGGAATTTAGATAGGCATAGAATTCCACAGGTGTTCCTGTTTCCTGAATAAGGACCGGCAAAACATCGCTCATCAGGCCTTTAATACCCATCTTTACAACGTCATCTACTTGTCCTGATCCAGGGATAAGGCCCAGGGCAAATTCCTGGATCTTATTAAGATAAGGCTTGAATTCAGTCCCTGCATACTGTGAAGGTGCTAATATTACTGACCCTGATATTTTGATATTCAAAAATGCGATAACTATCGGTGTGATTGCTCCGTTAAACTCAAGGCCCTTATCTTTAAGAGCTGCCATAAAAGCCGTGAGGTTATTAAGATAATCCATATATTCAAAAAAAGTTTTAGATTTTTCAATTAAAGCTTTCACATAGTCTTCAGTTTCTGTAAGATTAGCGCCTAAACCCGGCAAAGATATGACGAACTTGCTTGTCTTATCTAAGTAAGCAATAATTTCTTTAGCCGAAGAGGTTTTATTGATTATTGATAAAATGATAATTTGAAGTACGGAAGGCTTAATTTTAAGGTTTTGCAGGCTCGAAATTAATTCTGTAATATGCATGAGAACAGTAAGCTTCTCCACTGGGTCAAACTTTTTATTATTAATTGATTTGGATATTCCAACCGCAGTAAGCAATGAGACCTGGGATGCTATTATTTTAAGCTGGCTTCCATCGAGACTTGTATCGTTTAAGATCGCAGTCGCTGTCGCAATATCATCAGGAGATAATTGGTTCAATTGTTCAAGTAAGTTATCTTGAGCAGGAAGTGCTATCTGGCCTTCACTTTTAGAAAGGCCGGGTTGTCCGATTATGTAAGGTTTAGTTAATTTGTGTTTACTGAAATTTAGGTTATACCAGGCGTGAGATCTTATGTTTGCTCGTTTTGCAGAGTGTTTTGCGATTTTCAAAGCCGCATTAAAAGCATTTTTGTGGATGAGCGAAGAAAGGAAGTTATAGGTCCAGGCAGCATACATAGTGGCTGTTATGGCCGCAACGCCGAAAGCTCTTTGAATGTACCCTCCCCTGTATCTATTTTCACCTCTATAGTGGTCTAAGTAAAATCTTATCGGATTAAGCGTATCTTCAAACTCCCTGGTTGCTATCTGCCAGGCAACCCAGCTATCAAATTCTTCCTGTTTTTTTATTGGAGCGGTTGCTTCCAGATTCTCATTTTCTGTTTCATTCCCGTTTATTGTATCTCTCAAGTCAGTAACGATATTTTTAATCGTTTTTACAAGTTTTTCTTTTTCAAAAATGTTCGATGAATCTTTACCGGCTATGACGGGCAGAATACCGTTGTCCAATTCATCATAACTCCTGTTTTTAAAAGGGTTTTCAACCGAGGCAGCATCTTCTATCAGATCTTGGGCTGAGCGTAATTCACTGGATGTAAAATGCTTTGCATTTTTCTGGTTCCAGAGTATATTTAGAAACAATTTTTCTTCCACTGATTTTGCTGTAGGTCCTGTAACAATAACACCGTAGTCGAATATATCGGCGCTACCTCCGATATTATGGCCAAAATTCCCCGGATAGGTATTCTGCGAACCTATATAAAATGCTTTCCCGTCAACAGCTACGTATTTATTATGGTTCATAGTTTTAGCTTTGGCAAAATGGACCCTGTCCAAAGCTTTCTGTATCTCTTGCGGGTCTTTTATCCCTGCATTCAGCATCCATAACACGCCAGCAAGCCTTAGTTTATTCACCTGTTCCGGAGTGTTCCTTGAAACTATAATATCGACATCCAAGCCGTCAAGAGCCTTCTTAAACAGCCTTGCTATGATTCCCGGGTTATATGAATCTCCAAGGTAAGCCAGCATATCCTGAGACATATAAATATGGTTTTCAGCCGCGTCAAGAAGCGCATAAAGAGCTTTATCTCCGGAGTAATCTTCCTTTTGTTCCAGCAAATTGAACCTTCCCCTAAGAGTTGAATAAGCGGTTACTTTTTCTTCCGGGTTATTATAAACCTCTTTATCAATTTGAGGAACAGGAGGCGTGTTGTGACAGTCTTTCCAGCCGCCCCAACTGCACCGGGCACCCATCCTGAATATCATATTTGAACCTACGTCATAAAGCCTGTCAAACGCTGCCTGGGCTTCCTGAGCTATCTGGCCATGCAATATCAAAGACAGGTCTGACCACGGCCTGTTTTTACGGACATAAACGTTCCCAAAATTGTGCCCGCCCGTTATGAGCGTGCCTCCGGAAGCGCCATCTATAAGAACCATTTTTGAATGATTGAAATTAAGACCCGGTTTATTATAATTAACGGAAATGAAAGCAATATTTACTTTCCACTTTCTATCTTGCGGCAGCATGCTTGTAAGCGCATCATATAATATATTTATTCTTTTCTTACTAAAATTCATGCCGGCGATAATACGGATCAAGGGATATGTACCACTTTCGTTTTCCGGTATACTGGCTTCCAGTTCTGCTATTGCCGGCGCTAAATATTTTCTGACCATATCCTCATCATAGGACAGCGAAGATATGTCAACAGTTGATTTTGCTTTAGGTATTGCTTTTCCCAGCCTTTCAAAAAATGCTTCCCCGCTCTCTTTTGAGTTAGTAAAAAACAGCCAGTCAGGCAAGCCTTCAATAGCGTTATGCTCGGTTTCCGGAAGCAGGTATGTTTCCGGCGCATAATTTTCATCACCTAAGGCAGCTATCAGCGTGCTATGAAGCTTTTCTTCAAAGTTTTTATATTTTACCTGATTTCTTTTCTTGTCTTTTATAAGGCCGGTTTTTTTAATAAGCCTCCACCACAGGTCTGCGGAAAATAGGATTCCCCCTAAAATAATATCCTTTGTAAAACCTATTATAGATAATATCCAGTGAAAAACACTTGGCGATTCTTCACTCTTATCATTGTCAACGTTTGTTTCGTTTTCAGGCAAAGCCTGAGGCAAATTGGCTTTTTTCCTCTCTTCTTCTACCCAGGCCCTGTGTTTGGGAAGTATAAGGCCGGCTTGTTCTTCAGGAATAACTTCGGTTGCCACAGAGGCATTATCTGAAACGTCTAAAACAGGCTTTAATTGCGGCGTTTCATCCCGAACATCATTTAATTCTGTTTCATCGTTTAAATCGTACCTGAAATACTCCGTAGCAGGTACAGTCCCAGTTTCCTCTTCTGATATAACCTCGGCATTTTCGCCGAACAATATTTCCGCCGTACCGGGTAGGACATGCCCGCTGATGTATTTGTACTTAATTCTGCCTGTCCTTGCTATGTCTATCAATTGCGACCGCAGAGCGGTAGTTATTCCTTTATCTCGGAATTCACTGCTTACTGCGACCTCTTCTATGTAAAGCGTGTTTCTTCTGCCAAGATTGCTGTCTATATCCCTATTCACCACATCAGATTCATTTTCAAGCGGCCTTGCTATGAGAAAGCCTACAACCTTGTTTTCACGTTCTGCAATAAGGAATATACTCCTTGAATCCCTAAGAGCATCAGTAAGAGACCTTGTCTCAGGCACTACATCACTGCTAAAGCACTCAAAATTTATTCTCTTTATATCGTTTTTATATAATTTCCAATCTCTGTTGTCAGACCTTCTAATTTTTATGTCGCCCACAACTGTTACTTCCGGCGGCACAGTCTTAATTGATTTTTTAGTTTGTTTGGTTTTTCTCGCTTTTACTTCAGGCTCAGGAGCTTGTACTCCAAATGCAGTTACAGGAGGGACAAACCTCTTAACATCGTCTGGCACGGGCAGGTTTTTAGCCTGCATCCAGGCCGAATACCATATATCTGCAACTGCCTGGCATGTAAATTTATACACAGCATCTTTCTTCTCCTCTAAATCGGCAGTTGAGCTGTGGACAGCTTTGCTCATTGAGGGTAAGGATACTATATAAGCTTTCAAATTTTTCACATACCTGGCGCTTTCAATCGGAATACCTTCTAAATCACGCGTCTTGAATTTATTCTCTATAGTATGATGATCTTCAACAGAATGTACTACCGTATCTGCTGTATAATGAGCTATTATTCCCAGGCTGAATGCTATCGCTCCTGGATCTTTGTTCATTTTTATAAGGTTTTGTAAAACCCCTATCTCTTGAATCAGCCTGGATCGGGGATCAGTATGGTTCGTCCCGTCTCTGACCCGGTCGGGAGATACTGAACCCTCAAGAAGCCTGCCCATGTTCTGTTTTAAAAGGTCCTTAAGATCGTCCGGCATTACTTTAAAAGCGTACTCCGAAACACGCCTGTGGGTTCCCTGCGCATAGGGCATTTCTAATTGGTCGGAAAATCTTGACAAATTACGTGGATTCATTTCAGAAGGCTGAGATAAGGCCAGACCGTCAATATTTGAGTGTTCATCAGTTCCTTCAGCAGTCAACGCTAATAGATTCTGCAGATCAACGACACCCTGAGTTTTCCCAGCTGCTGCAGTATCTACATTTTCATTGACTACAGGTATTTGCGAACGGACGATACCGATAGGTGTGTCCGCTTTAGTACCGTATTTCCTGAGTTTATTAGCCAGCATAACGGCTTTTGCTGCTGCTGAATCTATTGCGACCTGGAAAATATATTTAAGTAAAACCCCTACTTTTTTAAATGAATCATTCCCTTTATAATTAAATAACATAACGATAGGAACCCCGATGTATACACCGATAAACGGTATGAAACAAAAAAGTGAGATCAATAAAGCCTGTTTCTTGCTTATTTTAAACATGTCTGCAATGACAAAAGAAGCAATTATAGAATAGATGTAACTTGGAATAGCTGTGATTACTGATGCAACAGTAAATGCGAAAAGAGCGGCCCATGACCCTGTAAAAGCTGCAGCTGACAACGATGATGCAATCCCCAGAAAAGCTATAGGCAGACCTGGCAAAGCAGGCATAACCAATAACGAATAAAGCAGGATATAACCTAAGGTTTTCCTGTCGCTCATCAGCCCTTTTAGCGTTAAATAAGTTCCTTCAGTTAATTTGTTCGAACTGTGCCTTTCATCAATATCTTTAGATAGTTTGTCTTCGGTTGAGCTTATCTCTATCGTTAAGGATCTCTTCAATAACCTGGGCAGTAATCTAAGATATTTCTGCCGTCCGTCACTTTTAATGTTTTTAGCAAAAGCCTTAATATCTATTAATTTATAGGTAATTTTAGCATCAGGTACTGCCTTGTTTTGACTTTGGTTTTCGATTGCGGGTTTTAAGGATGCATTTGGCTGGGTTGTTTTTTCAGTAATAGAGAGCTTGTTTTTATCGCTTACTTCAATTACAGCGATATTGCCGGAATTGTGTTTTAATTCGATTATCAGGCTGTTAGTTGCAGGATTGATATTTATTGTTGGAACTTCTAATTTATATTCCGCAACACTTTTATCGCTCATCCATGCACCAAAAAGTTTATCGAGGTCAGCTTTCAAAGCGGATAAGTTATCTTTTGACGAAGGTGCTCTTTTCTTGATCTCATTGTCAATCATTGCAGCTAACAAGACTATGAACTTTTCATCACATATCTTTTTTATTTTTTCATCATAACCAGGGCTGCCGGGTTCAAATCCTTCCCATTTAGCGATGACCGGGCTAAGGCTCGAGCCAGAAAATAATCCGACCAGTTCGGTATCCATTTTGCCAGTGAGTATTTTTTCATAACGGCCCTCATCATACGGTTTCGTCACATTAGGTGTTATGGATATAAAAGAAACACCTTTCCCCTTTAATTTTTTAACTACTTCACTGTGAAAACCGCCTGCTACAACGATTTCTATGGATTTAAAGTCTTTAAGATGTGATATAACCAGCGAACTATCGCAATTTTTAGGGCCATTCGGGGTTTTGCCCGGCATGAAATTATTGATGTTATTTGTAAATATTTCATTACGAGCAACATTTGTCTGGTAATATTTAATGATTTCCTGGTCTTTTGAAAGATTTATTATTGTTTCTAATTGAGGGTCATTGTAAAGGTATTTCTTTAACAATAATGCAAATCTGCTTGAATTATTAATAAAATAACTAAAGCTCTCCGAGGATGACTTTAACTGTACAAAGCTTTCAAAGTCTTTGGCCATTGAAGTCAGGAATAACAACTCTTTATCTAATAGCCTGTCAGCATGCTTATATAAAACCTGATCTATGAATACGTCTTCTTCTTTTATCAGAAATATGGGGTTTAATATATGATTTAGGTAAATATAAGAAAGGAATTTCGCTACATTAGGGTATCTCGCTTCTATTTCTTTTGTATTATATTTAGATATTTCATATAAGGCTGTATAATAATCTTCATAATTATTGTTTTTATCCAGTTTATCAGCGAGTTTTTGGTAGATAGTGTACGGCAGTTTCTGCTTTAATTCGCTTACATACGTCCTTAATTCATTCGGAAGGCTCTTGTATTTTATTTCTTTTTTAAGGTCTATTATATTTATATAAGTGGACAGGTCCGGGTATTTTTCCAGAGCTTCATTGTTTTTTACCGAAAGTTTTTTTAGTGTTAAATAATATTTATCATCTTTAGTTTTAGTTTTCAAATTGGTCTTTAGATATTTCTCTAAGACTGATATATCTTTAGATAAATATGTCTTCTTAAGCCCGATTAGCTTGTTTCTCAGGTCATCGGCCAGCATTTTATATTTGTTCTTATTTTCACAAAGCTCTTTAATTCTTTTTATATTAGCTATATAAGTGTCCCAATCCTCTATTCCGTAAAGGTTGTCTTTTTTATTCATCACAACGTAGTATTCCGCTCCGCCCAGATAACCTTTATTTAAAAGTGAATCAAGGGTAGCTTTTTTCAAATTCTCATTGGGAATTGCATTCAAAAGCCTATTATCAACTTTCCCGTTGGCAGCTCCTTCAACATATATTTTGCTTATACCGTACTGCTTATCAAAGAATTGAATTATATTAGATATGTTTTTCTGCACTTCTGCGTGGCAATGAAGGTCCTGGATAAATATGACCAGGTTATCGGTATTTGAGAAACTGCCGTTTATCATTCTGCCGTAGCTTGTAGGAAGGATAAATCCGTCAAGTTTTTCTGCTATCTCGGTTATTTTTTTGTTTTCACTTATTTTGGTGGTTATGCCGAAAACAGTCTGGTGCAGCACAGACGTATACACGAAGCAAATGACGGTAAATACAGAAACAAATTTGATGAATTTAATATTTTTAAACATATTTTTTACCGTAAACAAAGAAAAAACCCTGTTGCCTATAATTAGCAACAGGGTTTAAATATACCTTTCCTCTAAGTATAAAATCAATACTTGCCCTAGCTAAGATAAAATAGTAATTCTTGAGTTTCTTTAGCTTGAACAATATTAAAAATTCAATTATCCAGAATAAATTAATTATCACAATCCCGGAGAAAATATTTTCAATACGCGATGACGGGTTTTGATATTTTAGATTAAAATTCAATATATTTACATTCGTATTTTGAGTATTTAAGCTTATTTTATTCGAAGGGAAGCTGCTTGACGGTGTGCTGTTGTTTTTGTTATCGCCTGTTTTATCCGAAGTTTTTTGGTAGCCAAGAGGCAGGCAGGCAAGTTCAGTAATGGTCTTTAATTGTTCTTCTACGCTTGACTTAACTACAACCAGGATCGATAATAAACCGTGAACTTCAATTTTCGATCCGCTAAAACTGTCCGACAGATTTTTATTGGCTGAAATATTCAGCGCATAAGCAGATAAAAATATTCCGACTGCTTGAAGCAAAACCAAGATGAATAATAATATAATTTTTGTATGTTTCATTATATAATATAAGATATATTATACATAATCTCTAAAATTATTTTACACTTTAATTGTAAAATATTTATGAAAATTATATGAATTATGTGTAAAATCCTATCGAGTAGGAGGTAAGGGATTAACTCCCTTACCGACCTCTCACACCACCGTAC
>JAJAPY010000018.1 GCA_020523885.1 Candidatus Liberimonas magnetica
TTAATCTGGTTTGTTTTCTTGATCTGTATGTGTTCATTAACACCTATTTTCACGTCTATTTGTATCTTTTGACTAATTCCATTTTTCAAACTGAAATCTGCAATCTTACTCCCACCTCCAAGGTGGTATTGGTTATTACAACTTAAAAAGCAATTTAAGGCCGGCTAAAAGCTGGTCTTTTAGGAGGCGCAGGGTGAATATGTGTTTAAAATAATTATTGAAGATATATGCTGGCCTTGAGTAAAAACTTTTATATGCATGATATGAGATACTTTCTAGTTCCTGTTTTGAAAAATCTCCGGGGCAGTAAGTGCTCTCTATTTTGTAAGTCGGGTCTGCGGCATATCTCTGCCAGAAATCTTCTTTTACATGGCCTTTTGCCATGGCATCCTTATAAAAACCTGTGCCTGGGAGCAGTTTCGTTATGGCAAATACGGCAAAATCAAGTTTCAGCTCTTTGGCAAACTCAATGGTCTTATTGATCTCTTCTTTTGTTTCGGTCGGCGATCCTATCATGAAATTACCGTAAGTCAAAATACCGGCATCCTGCGTCATTTTGACCACTTCTCTTATCTTATCAAGAGCTATATTTTTCCCAAGGAGTTTTTGCACCCTGTCCGTACCTGACTCTATGCCAAACTGGATAAGGGTACATCCGGCTTTTGCCATCGCATCCACCATCTCCTTATCCATTGTCTGTATCCTTGCCCTTATGTTCCACCTGAACTTCAAGTTTCGCTCGTAGATGCCCTTGGATATTTCAAGGACCCTCTTTTTATTGAAAGTGAAAAGTTCGTCAAAGAACAAGATATCTTTTATTCCTAGCGCCAGGCATTGTTCTATCTCATCTAAGACAAGTTTTACAGAACGGTCTCTTATCTTTGTGCCGCCTGCGGGGCAAAACGGGCAATTAAAACAACAGCCCCTTGAACTCATTATCGTAGTTATCGGTTTTCCCCGCGCTATGAGCGAGAAATACCGCTTATAATCCGTCAATTTTCTGTCAGGTACAGGCAGTTTGTCCGGCTCATCAACAATTACATTAGGTAAAACTTGATAATTCTTGCCTTTCACCAGGACACCTGGCAAGTCATCTATGGATTTATTTTCGCTGAGCCTGTCCAGTATCTCTTTAAAAACAATGTCTGCTTCTCCGCGAACTGCATAATCAACCTCAGGTATATTGATGGTTTCTATCGGATACAAAAAAACATGCGGCCCGCCTACAATGACCTTTATATCTTTACCTGCCTTTTTAACTGCCCTGGCAGTTAAATACCCGTCTCCAAGGTATTCCGTATTCCAGCTTATCCCCACTATTTCGGGGGTTTCCTTTCTTACGATATCTTCTATCTGGCTATAGCTCAGGTTATCAAGGCATGCATCTATCAGTTTTATCTTATGTTTACCTTCTTTCACAACCAGCGTAGCAAGGTGCAGGAGTCCAAGCGGAGGAAAAGACCCTGCATCTTCCATATAAAACTCAACAGGCCCAGCCGAAGCCGGACTTTTCTTTGGTGGAAAAATAAGTAATACTTTCATGTTTTTTTGTTTTTGTCTTTGCCTTTTCTTACAGCTTACCGCTTATAGCTTATCGCTGCCGTTCACGCTCTTCCCGTAGCGGTTCTTAAAAGCACCTTAAACCCCTGCCAGGCTGTTTTAAATTGTACCCAGGTCCTGAATTTTAGCAGGAACCTGAACAGGTTAACAGGGTTAAGATAAAACCTCATATAAGTTTCTTTTCTTACTTTCTTTACAAGTTCATCAGAAACATATTCAAAAATCCGTTTGAAATCACTTTCAATAAATGTGTCCCAGTCAATATCAGAAACATTATGATATCTCTTCTCGATATAATAATCAAACAACTCTGTACCGGGATACGGGAAAGCCATGCTTATTAATACTTTATCAAGCGGAAGTTTGCCTATAAGTTCAGAGGTCATTAGTATATCTTCGATTTTTTCTGTAGGATAACCCATAATGAAGAACCCCTGCATGATAAAGCCGAGCCTGTTTGCTGTCTTTATCGATACTTTTGCCTTTTCAAGGTCTAAAGACTTCTTGCACAGCTCAAGAATCCGTTTTGAACCGAACTCTATGCCGAATGACATATAGTAACAACCTGCTTTTTTCATAAGCTTTAATAGCCCCTCATCTAACTTGTCCGCGCGTACGCCGTTCGGCAAACTCCAGGTAATGTCGAGCTTTCTTTTGATTATCTCATTACAGACCTCGGCTGCATGGTCGCGGTAAAACGTAAAATTATCGTCTATAACCTGCAGCTCTCTTATTTTATAATTATTAGCCAGGAACTCCAGCTCATCCACAAATTTCTTCGGGTCTCTCATCCTTATTTTTGAGCCGTGGATAGTCCTTGCAGCACAAAAACTGCATTGATACGGGCAGCCGCGTGAGCTTACAACCTGAGTAATGGGCAGCCTCTTGGCTATGAATCCATGGACCTGGCCGCGCTGATAGTCAAGCGGGTTTATAATATCCCACGGATAACACAAATCATCAAGGCCTGTAATGCTTTTTGGAGAGTTTGACCTGACTTCAAGGTTCTCTCTGTAGACCAAGCCAGCTACAGAATTAAAACCGTTATTTTTATAAATAGTTTCAATTAAATCCGGGAAGGATTCTTCCCCTTCTCCTGAAATAACAAAATCTATTTCCTGATCTTTCTTTATTATCAAACCTGACAATACACTTGCGTGGGGCCCGCCCAGGACTGTGATGATGCCGGGATTTGCTTTTTTTATGGCCTTTGCGATCTCCAGTATGCTCTTGTACTGGAAACTAAACCCTGTGATCCCCACGATATCCGGGCCAAACTCATTTAAAACGCTCAACAGTTCCGGCCTGTGGTCTTCAAAAAATGTCGAATCAAATATCCTGACAGAATGATTTTGTTTTTTTAATGAAGCTCCTATATAACCTATGCCTAAATTAGGCGTAGAATACCTGAACAAATTTTCATCCTGAGGAGGTATAACCAGTAAAACCTTACTGGGGTATGATTTAATATTATAATTTTCCATAGTCTAAACTGTTTTTCCTTTTATTTTGTACCTGTCCAGGATCAATTCCTGCATAAAACCTATATTCCAGAATATGACGGTAATAACCAGCATAAAAAGAAATTTAAGGCTTTTAAATAAGTCTTTGGTTTTGTAAGTAAAATATATATAAACAGTTAATAAAATAATAGAACAAAGCAAAACGAAGGACTTTAATTTTATTGATATGCAGAATCCGATAAAGGCAAATAAGATCAAAGGTATATAATGAATGAACCTGAACAGCCCGTACGTTTTAACCAGAAAACTTTGAGCCCTGCCGTAATTAAACATCATCCGTACAAATTTCTTGAAACTATCCGGCCTGTAATGGTAGACAACTGCTTTCGGATTGAAATTGAACTCATACCCTTTTTTTGCAAGCCGGTAATCTATATCCAGGTCCTCTCCGGGCCAAAGGCCTTCAAGGAACCCGCCGATATCAGTCAAAACTTTTTTTATGTACATCACGTTGCATGTAGGATTATGTTTTGTTTTTTTTATTACATCCGAATTCTTGACATAATCTGCCGTAAAACCCACTATTTTTAAAAAATCCTGAACCATCCGCCCGAACACGGTTTCATCCTGAGGACTCTGCTGGTCACCGCCGGTACTAACAACGGGTCCTGAGTCCTGAGCCATGAGTCCTGAGTTAAAACCTTTTAGCAGCTCGTTAAGCCATTGTGGATGAACTATGCAATCGGCATCGGTAAAGGCAACATATTCCCCTTTTGACTCTTTTATTGCAAGGTTCCTTGCGGCAGAAGGGCCTATGCCGGTTGTTTCAAGTACTTTTATATCTTTAAAACCTGATAGGATATCTTTTGTCGAATCGCAGGATCCGTCATTTACTATTATCAACTCATAGTTCGGATAATCAAGTTTTTTCAATGACTCTATACATTTTCCAATATATGAAGATGCATTTCTTGCAGGGATGATAACTGATACTAAAGGGTTATTGCCCATGCTTTACTCCTATGACTACAAGCCCCATTTCGTTCACAAATACAGGCGGTTCGAAATACTTTTTATATTTCTCTATCTCCGGAGCTTTTTTCTCGTATGTGTCCCTTAACAGGACCAGGGAGTCTATGTCATTTATATATTTTTCAAATGATCCCATGTACTGGTCGTTCAAAGGATCTTTAAAGAAACCGGTCCATACATCATTTCTCGGGTTCGGATCAAAACTCGGCGGCAGGCCGTGAAAACAGGGATGTATGAAAAGGTAATGAGCGAACATTGTCGGCCAGGTCCAGGCTATTTTAGTATCCGGAAATATCCTTGTCCCGGGTTTTATGTATTTATCAATAACATTGTTATAGGACAGGGTCTGTTCTATGTTCATTTCCCAGGCAGAGGAAGTGTAATTTATGCCTTTCTGATATTTATTTATAAAAGGAAGCAAACAAATAAAAACACCCGCTAAGATCAGAGTTACAACTTTTCTGCTTATCCATTTAGTTTCATCGCTGATGATATACAGGACTCCCGCAACAAGCAAGGCTATCGGGGCCAGTTCTATAAAACGATAGATCCTATCCAATGGAGGATTGGCTTTTTTAAACAGGTACAATATAAAAGGATTGAATAATATCAGCTCAAGGCATATCAGAGGTGCCGACAGGAAAACCTTCCATATTTTTTTTACCTTAAATGAAAATAGTACAGGGATAAGGCAAAGAAGCGAAAAACCGAAATAGTAGTTCCTTACAAAGTATTGCCAGAATTTCAAAACAGGGTATTTCCCGTAAATATAAGTATAAAAACTCCAGCCTATGCTTTCAGGCGACATAAAAATAGGGTTTACGATGGCGGAATCCAGAAGCTGTTTGTAATATAATGTATATCCTATCGAAGGAATGAACAGAAAAGAATAAGTGATCGCTCCTTTTTTATATAATTCGGTTTCTTCAGTCTTTACAAAATAACAGGCTAAAAATACTGCCAGATACACGAAAAGAAGCAGGAAGAGGTAATAAAAATGTATGAAAGGTATTAATACGGATATCACTAATATTTCCCTTTTAAACAGCCTATGCTCATTTATGCCCTTAAAAATATAATAAAAGAACATGGGAATAAGCATATCCCTGGCAAGTGATGAAGGGTAAGCATTCTCAGACCAGAACCACCTGTGCTCGAGCAAGGGTGTTTCTCCTGTCGTGATATTTAATCCAAGGAAAGAAAAGTATATAAGGTAGATGACCGTACTTACTTTGCCCCAGTAGCTGTCCTTAAAAAGCTCTCTTGCTAATAAATAAAAACATGCTATTTTGATCACAGTCAGGTAGAAGTTGCTGTACAACCATACATAAGCCGTATCCTTTGCACTTATATAGCTTATGAACGCAAGGAATAAATGCCAAATATTACAGCCGTACTGCGGGTAAGGCAGTTCTTTTATCAGGAAATTATTGAATAATACAGGAGATATCTCGCGCAGTTTCCTTATTGCAGAACCATGCCAGGTGTAATCTCCGCTGAGCCAGCAGCCGTATTTTATCCCAAGGTAAACTGAATATAAAACCGCTGCGAACATAAACAGGTTTATCAGGCTGAACATCTCACCCTTTGGGTCTTTCCTGCCTTTGTCAGCGGATTTTGCATCATTTACCGTATTTTTGCTTTCCAAAAATTTAGCCGGCGTTAAAACAGCAAGGCACAAAAAAACCATATATACTGCGAACAACATTCCAAGCGTAAACTTTAACAAATATGCCAGCAAAGAAGGCACCAGAAAAAGAGCAAGTGCATTAAGAAAAACAAACGGCAAAGAAATAAACAAATTTTCCCGTTTTCGTTCTACGAACGGGAAGTTGGCATTATACGAGATAACAAATATCAGGAATACCGCCGCAAGGATATCCGCTTCAGCCATCCCGGTCGAGACATACGATGACCGCAAAGCGAACAAGAGAAAAGCGCATACGATAGAAACATAAAAACCAGGTTTAAACTTCATTTTTTTATCTTTTTAGAAACCGTGATCAGTTCCTCGTCACCTAAAAAATACCAGTACTTCAGCACCAGGCTCGAGATTTTTATTGCCAGTTTCTGATAAAGCGAAATTACATCTTTTTTTGATTTTAATCCGAATATAGAAGATAATATCAGGAGCCAAAAAAGAGAATCCGCACCTCTTTTTACTGTCTTTAATATACTAAACCCCCTGTCTTCAAAAAGCCTTCGCAATGACTGTTCAGAGAAATGGTGTATATGCACGGGCACCTGCCACCAACCCCAGTGTTTTTTAAAAATTGCAGCTGTTCCTGCCCTGCTGTTAGGCACCAGCAGTATCAGGTAATCGCCTTCCTTTAAATATTTGTTCAGCCTTATTAAATAATCTTTTACGTCTGCAATATGCTCTATTACATGGGACAGGACAAAACATACAGTCTTGTTGTTTTCTCCCGTCCCGCCTTCTGCTATCCATTTTTCAAAGGTACCTTCAAAAACGTCAAACCCTTTTCTCCTGCATTCTTTTACCGCATTACTGCCTATTTCTATCCCTAAGAGGTCGTTATACCCCAAGCTCCTTAATTCTTCAAGAAAAAAGCCGTACATGCACCCTACATCGATTATTCTTGCATTCTTCGGCACTATCTTTTCAAACACTGCCAATGTTTTTCTTATCCTCCACTTTTTCTCCGAGGATATCTCAAGGTGCGCAGAGTAATTGTATGTTTCGTCATATATCCGGCTTAATTCAGCTTGATCCGGCGGGTTTGAAAGATAAATATGCGAGCAGTTTAGGCATGAAACAAGAGTATAAGGTTTTGTCGAATAAACAGATGAGACTTCTCCGAAAAATTCACTATTATTGCCTTTGCAAATAGGACATTCATTTAAATTATTGTTCATTTCTTGATTCTTTTTCTGAACCTTTTCTAAACCTTAAAATATGTTTCTTCTATCTTTTTTAAAACATCTTCCACGGTTATCTTATCCATGCATTCCGCGCTCTGTTTAGAACAAATTATACGCTTTGAGGAATGCACGTTCATGCACGGGCTGCAATCGATGTTCTTAAAAAACACTATGTCGCCTTTTCCAAGCGGGCCGCACAAAGAAGGCGTTTCCGGCCCGAAGAAAGATACCGTACGCAGTTTCACGGCTACGGCAAGATGCATAGGACCGCTGTCGTTCGTTAAAAGGAACATGGCTTTTTCGAAAAGGCATGCCAGCTGGCCGAGACTCGTCTTGCCCGCAAGGTTAAGAAGGTTTTCTTTTTTCACTATTCCGGCTGCTATATCGGCTACATAGCCAGCTTCCTTGCTGCTGCCTATCATGACTATCTTTGCTCCGTGTTTTTCTATGAGCTTATTTATAATCTCTTGATAATTCTTTTTAGGCCACCTTCTTTCATAAGCCATAGGGTCATTGTTGACGTTGACTGCAATTAACCGTTCATAAGAGCGCCATTTTTCGCTCAGCAGCCTTTCCACGATCTTCCTGTCATCGTCCGAGAGGGCCAGGGGCGGCAGATCATTCGAATTAACTCTGACACCTATCAGTGAAAGCATATTGTTGAAATTATCCGTTAAATGCCAGTACCTGTTGAACGGGACCTTGACCGTATGGAAATTGCCCCTCCAGACTTCCCACGTATTGAAACCGACGCTTACTTTTGCATTGACAAGATAGGTCAAAATAGAGGAAAACCTCGTAAAGAATTCAAAGTCCAGCAAAAGATCGAACCTTTCCTTCCTTAAACAGACCAGCACAGATAAAAGGTCCTTTAAAAATATCATTATGCCGTTATCAAGCCTCACCGTGACGACTTCCTCAAACAGGTTAAGAAGTTGGCATATCTCCCTGTTCCTTGAAAGTGTCAAAAAAGTTATACGTGCGTCCTTATAACCGTCTCTTAGAGCCCGGAGCGCAGGTGAGGCCATAATTATGCTTCCCATACCCCAGAACTTCATTACAACTATTTTATTTATTTTATCGGGTTTTCCCTGTTTTTTCCAGAACAGAGATAATAATTTATCAAAAACGGTTATAAAAGAGCATACGAACACTCCCACTACAGCGTCTATTGACCTCATCAAATTATAGTTCATGTTCTCGCCTTTGATTCTATCTATGCTCTTTTTATTCCAAGCAAGTTTTTTAAAAGAAAAACCGGTATCTCTATCAAAGCTTTCAGGTTATAGTTATACGACGATTTATCAAAAAACAGGCCGAACGCTTTTAATGGGTGCAGGGCAAAAAATAAAAAGTATGCCGCTGAACGCCACCTCTGCAATTCTCCCATACGAATATCGGACAGTTCATAGCAGTCATAGCCGAACTGCTGGTAATTTTCCCAGTTGTTTGAAAGCACCCGAGCCCCGCTTCCCGGGGTCTCGGCTATTTTTCTGAGTTCGGTTCCCGGGTTAGGTATAATTAGGCCGAACGAGAGCGCGTCGGGATTAAGCCTCAGGGCAAAAACTATCGTTTGAAAAATAGTCTTTCTTGTCTCTTTGTAATGGCCGAGAGTAAAAAAACACCTCAGCTTGACCTTATTCCTTTTTATTATCTTCACTGCCTGTATTATATCGAGTATCGATTCGCCTTTTTTTATTACATCCTTAAGTATGTCCTTGTTCCCGCTTTCAACCCCGAGAGCTATCCATTCGCAGCCCGCTTTTTTCATTGTTTTTACAAGCGAATCGCTTACGATATCAGCCCTTGTTTCGCAGTCCCACCTTATTTTTTTACTTATGCCGGTCTTTATCATTTCCTCGAACAACAGGCCGGACTGTTCTTTGAACAAACCCATAGTTGCATCGCAGAACTGGACTCTTGAGATCCCGAACTTTTCTGCAATAAGCTTCAATTCCTCGATTATGCTTTTATGGTCCCTTACCCTGACCTTTTTGCCCAGGTAATTCGGAGTGCAGAAATAGCATTTGAACGGGCACCCTCTTGTCATAGCCACTGGTAATAGGTCGTTGTATTCCTTAAGCCTAAATTTTTCCCATAAAGGAAAAGGCAGGCCGTCAATATTTTCAATGACCGGCCTTTCTTCGTTCACAACGATGTCCTGGCCGCTTCTGAAAGCAAGTCCTTTTATGTTTTTAAGAACCCCTGGATTATTACCGTTCCCATTTTTTATCTGCGTAATCAATTCAACAAAAGTTTCTTCTCCTTCTCCCCTGACACAAAAATCTATAGCACTGTTCTTGCGGAGCATTTCTTCGGGAAGTATGGTGGCATGGGGCCCGCCCACTGCGAGCGGCAGTTCTTTGAAGTTTTCTTTTATTTTTTCACAAAGGATGCCGGCATGTTTCATATCGTTCGTAAATGCAGTTATGCCGGCCAGTAAAGGCTTGTTGCGGGATATATCTTCAAAAAGATTTTCCAGGCTTTCGCTTTTAAGCCTCAGGTCTATAACCCTTGAATCTATACCGTTTCTTTTGCAGTAAGCAGCGATACTCGCAAGGCCAAGGGAAGGCACAAGAGCTTCATTGGCATAAATTATATCTTCCGTTCCCATAACCTTTCTGGAAGGATGAATTAGGAGTACATTATCCATAGAATATTTCCGTTCTTTAATGTTTCAGCATTTCTTGTAGTCAGCAAAAAGATAGGATAAAAAATTAAATGCACCTCTTATTTTGCGGTAAAGATCAGGCAGGCCTCTTGTACGGAAAAGAAAATTTAACATATATCCCGGCCTTAGATAGAACTTTTTTAACCCGTAGTCTACATAATGCTTAATTCTCTCGCCGCTTATACCGGGATACTCTACCACAGGAGACTGCTCGCCGGAATCAAGCCACTGGCTCCATTTTGTGGCCTTTAGCCAGCCCTTGTCCACGCACATATTATAAAAATCAGTCCCTGGAAAAGGCACAGCTCCGGAAAACTGTAACGTGGTAAGGCCGAGGTTCATAGCATAGTCTAAAGTCTTTTTTGCTGTCTCTTCGGTTTCGCCCGGAAGGCCTATAACGAAACAGCCGTGAACGTCAAACCCGAATTCTTTTGCGGTTCTGGTAAACTCTTGCGCCTGTTCGATTTTGAGCTTTTTATGGCTTTTGTCTAATATCTCCTGGACACCGGACTCATAACCGACAAGGAGCTCCCTGCACCCTGCTTTCCGCATTATCTCAAACATCCGCCTGTCACAGTTGTCGGCTCTAGCATTGACTGAAAAAGTTATTTTATGCCCGCGCCGCAAGATCTCTTCACATATACCTACAGCCCTTTCTGTATTTACTGTGAAAGTATCGTCTTCAAAAAAAAACTCTCCCCCTTTTAGAACATCAGGGCAGAGCTTTATGTCGTACTCTATTTCGTCAACCACGTTTTTTGAAGAGCGGAACCTGTAGTTTTTGCCGTGCATGACCTGGGGCCAGAGGCAAAATACGCACTGGTTCGGGCAGCCTCTCCCCGAGATAATGTCTATATAAGGGTAGAGTTTCCCGCCATCAAAATATTTCATCAGGTCAAGGTGATGCCAGGCCGGAAAAGGGATTTCATCGAGGTTGCTGATAGGTTCACGAAGTGGAGTCACAAGAGGCGACCCGTTTTCAAGATAGCATATCCCCTTTACGTTTCCCAGCTTTTTATACCCTTCTATTACATCCCTTACCGTATAATCGTATTCACCGATACATGCCACATCTACAGCCCCGCCTGCTTCCATTATGGTTTCTTTTGGGAATATGGAAATATGCGGGCCCACCATGATGACTTTTGCGTTAGATTCCTGCTTTACGATCTGGGCACACTCTATATCCGAATAAATGGAAGGAGTGGTTGAATCAAGAACAACAAAATCCGGCTTTTCGCTTTTTATAAGGTTTCTAAGCTCTTTCTTGTCCCAGCCCATAGCAGGAAAATCAAAAAGTTTTACCTCGCAGTCTTTTATATCTCTTTCTATGACAGCCGCAGCATAAGCCAGCCAGTCCGGCGCCCTCAAGACCCGGCCGCGCGTTTTTGCCGCCCACCTCTGCGTCCGGCAAAAATCTTTTACAAAAGGTTCGTTGATGATTAATATTTTCATAAAATAGTAGACAGTAGTAGGGGCGGGCCTTGCGTCCGCCCGCAACGATACAGAATTGTCAACAATTCTATTACCGTGAATATGATTTGCATGATAATATATTGACCCAATTCGATATTGTCATATTGTTTTTTAATATTTTGTCATTATTTTGCCCAATTTTGATAATTTTATGCTATTTTCATTTCGGGCGGACGCAAGGCCCGCCCCTACTACCTCCTATTTTTCGTATTTTATTTGAAGCATGCTTGTCAAAAATGCCGCAAATATAGTTTGTATGCCCATAGCTACGAGCGTCAGGGAAACAAGACCGGTTTTTATCTGCTCAAGCTCTCCAAAATCATTGAGCGCCCAGACAATTATTATATAGATACTGAAGCCCAGGCCCAAAACAAAAAGTAAGATGCCGAGAAGTATTGAGCGTTCAAGAGAAAATATTTCAAGCGCCTTTTTGGTAAAACCGCTTTCTTCAAGGCCGACCTGGTGGGCATATATCTTCGCGCAAAAACCAAGGTTTAGGACCTGCCAGCCGAGTATTGCAAGCAGGCTTGAAAAAACCATCACGTGTATGTCCCATTCCCTGCCGGCAAAATATACAGAGCCGAACAGGAACCTTATAGTGATAAAAAATCCAAGGCCGAAGAATATAAGCCCGGGCAGGAAAAACAGGTAATTCGGGCTGTATACAAGCATAAACCTTATATGCCTCCAGGCATCGCGGAAAGATTCGAGCTTTGACTCTCCCTGCCTGGCATGATATGTGATAGGGACTTCGGTTATTTTAAGTTTTTTCTTCAAACTATGTATGACCATCTCTGAAGCAAATTCCATACCGGTAGCGTGAAGACCCATCTTACCATACGCTTCTTTCGTAAAAGCTCTAAGCCCGCAGTGCGAGTCAGAAACCGTACCTCCGAAAAACAACCGCAGTAAACCTGAAAGTATCGGATTACCGATATATCTATGCGACCAGGTCATTGCACCGGGCAGGATATTACCTTGAAACCTTGAACCCATGACCAGCTCATAACCTTTTGCCAGAAGAGAGACGAATTCATCAAGTTTCGAGAAATCGTAAGTATCATCGCCGTCTCCCATAACTATATATTTGCCGGAAGCTTCTTCTATGCCTTTTATCAGAGCGCTCCCGTACCCTTTTCTAGGTTCAAATACGACCTTTGCCCCGGCCTCCCTTGCTATCTTGACCGAATTATCCGAAGAACCGTTGTCTACAACAACGATTTCGCCTGTCAGCCCGGATTTCAAAAAACCTTCTTTTGCCTTTTTAATACAGGAGGCAATCGACTTTTCTTCGTTCAAACAAGGTATGACCACTGAAATATCAACCATTTTTATGCCCTGCCATCCTGAGCTTTTGCTCTTTTTCTTCTTCTTTTGAAATATTCTGTGAAATAAAATCCGTTATAAGTTTGCTTGTTTTATGCCCGAGTTTTTTAAACGATACCCCGACTATGACCTGCGTAGCTTTTTTATCTTTTTCTAAACAAAGCTCTTTCTTGTTCCAAACGCTTTTGCCTACTGCTTTTATATATTCCACATCGCCTTTAAACACTGTTTTTTTCTTGAAGTACAGGGGTATCTCTAATTCTAGAACCAGTTTCTTATCAAGCATAATTTGTTTTCTCTTTTTATCCGGGTCAAGCAATGCAAGGCAGATGCCGCCTTTGCTTATATCCCTGCTTATCCCGTATTCCCATTCGGTTTTAGAAGTATTTTTTGATCCGCCTAAAGCCCTGAACCTGACCAGAACAGGCTTATTAAGCCTTACATACCTTCTTTTTTCTATACCGCTAAATTTGTTTTTCATCTGTATCCCTCTCTTGTGTCATACCCGCGAAAGCGGGTATCTAGAAGTTCTATGATCGATTTGAAAACTGGATTCCGGCTTTCGCAAAAACGTTGTGCCAGCAGTGTTCTTTAAGCCCCTAATTTCGACTCTATAACTTCTACCAGGGACTCCACCGGAAAAGGTTTTGTTATAAAACCTTCGACACCGCAATTTTTTGCATTTTTTCTGTCTGGTTCGGAGATATGCGAAGTTATAATAAAAACATGTATATTTTTTAGCTTTTTGTCTTCTTTGAGTATCTTCGTAAAAGCACAGGCATTTACTTTCGGCATATTTTCTTCAATAAAAATAATATCAGGCAGGAGTTTGCTCCTTTTTAAGACCTCTATTGACACTATCGCATCCGAAGAAGGTTCGATTTCATAGCCGTATCTTCCCAGGTTCGCGCATACAAATACCCTTATGGTCATTGAATCATCGATTACCATGATCCTTTTCGGGCGGTTCATACAAATTCCTTCATTACCTGATTTGCCATCAATAAGCCCTGACGGGTAAGCTTGATGTTCTGGTTATCTTTTTGGAGCAGACCCTTTTTTATCAGTACTTCGATAACATTCCTGTATTTTTGTTCTATATGTTTGTGCAAAAAAAACCCGCTCGTACAGCGCAAATTCAAGATTATCTCTTCGCTGAGCTTCTTATTATAATCTATGTTCTCATATTCCTGTATCGGGCTTGCCCCGACTTCTATTAACCTTATGTATTCTTCAAGGTTTGAAGTGTTTTTCTTTCTGAAACCTTTTATATAAGAAGCCGCCGATACTCCGATACCGATATACTCATAGTTATGCCAATAGGTTAGATTATGCCTGCACTTAAACCCCTCTTTAGACCAATTGGATATTTCATATTGACGGTAACCTTTTGATGCTAAATAATCCATGGAACACTCATACATACCGGCTTGTTCATCCTCGTCAACTGCAATATTAGACGAGGCAAAGGGCGTTCCGGGCTCGATTGTCAACGGATAAATAGAGATATGTTCCGGCGCCAGAGAAACCGCTGTCTGAAGGGTCCTTTGCCAATGCAGGAGCGTCTGGTTCGGCATTCCATAGATAAGGTCAATATTTATATTCGCAAAATCTACCCGCCTTGCCAAATCGTAGGCATTTAAAAAATCCTGAAAACTATGGACTCTGCCAAGATAGAAAAGCTCTTCATCCATAAACGACTGCACTCCTATTGAAAGCCTGTTTACACCTATGGTCTTAAGCGTTTTTAATTTATCCAGAGTTAAAGACTCGGGGTTAGCTTCGACTGTAACTTCCGAAAGCCTGTGGCAATTAAAATTTGTTCTTATGCTTTTAAACAAGGTTTCAAAATTTGCGCAGGACAACAAGGTCGGGGTACCGCCGCCGATAAAGATCGTAAATATATGGTTAGTGGAATATTTTTTCATTTCTTTTTCAACGGACTCCAAATATACAGGGATCGTTTCTTCCTGTCCGTGAAAAGAGACAAAATCGCAGTAATTGCACTTCTTTCTGCAAAAAGGTATGTGAATGTATAAACTGTACATGATTTAGACTACAGACAGCAGACTTCAGACCACAGACTAAAGAACTCGGAGTTCAGTTGATGATTTTTTGTCGGATGTCTGTTGTCTGATGTCTCAAGTCTGTCTCTATTTTTTCTTCTCTTCTTTATCGAAAAGTTCTTTTATGGCTCCGAGAGAGCCGAGCACACTCGTAGTTTCAAGCGGCAGGAATATCTTTGTTGCCGTGCCGTTAGCTACTTTTTCAAGTGTTTCCAAATACTTTATTGCTATCAGGTCTGTAGTAGGGTTGCCTGAGTGAATAGCTTTATAAACTACTTCTATCTGGTATTTTTCCGCATCAGCGACTTTTTGAATAGCCAGAGACTTTCCTTCGGCCTCAAGTATCTTGGCTAATTTATCGCCTTCGGCTTTCAAGATCGCCGCCTGCCTGAAGCCTTCAGCATCAAGGATGTTCGCCCTCTTTTCCCTCTCGGCTTTCATCTGTTTTGACATGGAATCCGTAATATCTTTCGGCGGGTCTATCTTCTGTATCTCAACTCTTGTAACCCTTATGCCCCATTTATCGGTAGCTTCATCAAGGACCTGCCTTAACTGCAGGTTTATTTTCTCCCGTGATGTGAGGGTCTGGTCAAGCTCCATATCGCCTATGACATTACGAAGGTTTGTCTGGGCGAGTTTTAGGGTCCCCAGAGCAAAATTGGATATGTTGTAAACCACTTTTGTCGGGTCGGTTATCTGGAAATAGATAACAGCATCGACCGTGACCATAACATTGTCTTTTGTTATAACATCCTGAGGGGGTACATCAATGACCTGCTCCCTCATATCGACTTTTCGCAAGTTTTGAAAAGGCGGGAAGATAACTACAAGGCCTGCATCTACCGTCTTTGTATACTGCCCCAGAGTCTCTACTAAACCTTTCTCAAACTGCTGAACGATCCTTACGGCGCGTGAAACATAAATAAAAACCAATATTACAAGTACTACAATTAATCCCGGCGGCATCATAAATCCTCCCTTATGTCGCGTCCCGCCTTTGGCAGGACTTACCTTCGCTTTGCTCAGGATTGTTCCTGCTCGAAATGTAACTTTTTCGCAGGAACGCTCCCGGAGGGAAACTAAGTTTCCCTTCCGCGCTCGGCAAAGAAGTAAAACTTCTTTGCCTCACTGAACCCTTCTATGTTGTCAATTTCCTCACTTATTTTACTATTTCTCAATAGGTACTATTCTTTGATCTGCTTTACCTGCAGATGTACTCCTTGCACGCTTTCTATCTCTACCAATGTATTTATTTCTATGCGAGTATCGCTTTCCGCCCTCCAGAGGTCTCCGTCAACCTTTATCATCCCGGGTTTGACCGGATCTATTACTTCAGTCACTACAGCCTTTTTTCCTATAAGAGCGTCTACGTTAGACTTAACTATATTCTTTGCTTTAAACAAGCGCATCGCGATAGGCCTTATAAAATAAATAGAAAGAACTGATGCAAAAACAAAGAAAACCCATTGTACCCATAAAGGAATGACAAACAGGACCAGCAATGCGGTTAATAAAGCTCCTATGCCGAGGCACGCAAAAAAGAACATACCGATGCCTATTATTTCACTTATGAAAAGTATAATTGCGATTATTAACCAAATAGACCAAGACATAACAGTTCTCCTTATACAAAAAATAGACATAACAACAATTCGTACTCAAAATTATATTACTTTTTGCTTGATTTGTAAACCCCGATTGAGGTCAGATTGAGGCCAAAGAGACAGGGTTAAGAGTACAGGTGAGAGGGCTAGGAATAGAAGTTTGTTTTTTTAATATTTTTATGCTTGTTTAATTAAAACACAACCTACTGTTCCGCTTAAGCCGGTTAATTCCTGCTTCAGGAAAAACCCGGCTTCATAAACATCTGTTAAACCTTGTTTGAACTCAAGGTTTTTTACGACGAGTTTTGGTTCAGCGTAGATTAAGAGGCCTTTGGGTTTTAATGCATTATAAAACTCCTTGAAAACTTTTTTCCTGTCTGGCATCTCATGAACGACAGCAAACGCAAAAACCAGGTCAAAACTCCCTTTTAGACCTTCGATATTTAGATCGTCACTTTTGCATTCACGAATTTCCACTCTTTCGGAAAGCCCTCTTTTTAATAATCTTTTTTTAAGGGCATCTATCATCTTCTTTTGTATGTCAACAGCTACAACTTTGCCGGATTCTCCAACCATTTTTGCAAACGGTACCGTAAAAAAACCCATCCCGCTTCCGACCTCAAGCACCCTCATTCCTACGGTAATAAAAGGAGTAAACACTTTTTCAGGATTTAACATCAATTTCCTGAATGGGCTTATCAGCCAATACCCCATCCACCACGGACACAGGTGATGCTCATGTACTTTTTCAGTCATTTAGAACCCCCGTCATTTAAGATATTTTATTATTTGCTCAAGTAAGCTAATATCTGTTTTTTGGAATAATAACGTGTTTTTTTAATGCGTATCCTTGAAAAACCCAATTCTACAGCTTTAATCACCGCTTTATTTACATTTAATTCAAAAATCTCAGCTAATTGTTCTTCAGTTACAAACTTACCGCATGATTTTAATATCTCTTCAGCTTTTTCATTTGTGATACGTGGTATATGATGTCTTGCTGGTTTCAACCGCATATGGCCTCGTCTTTTTCTTTTTATATTGGTCTTAATTAAGCTACTCTTTATATGCTCTTATTATTTCAGTAAAAATCTCACCGTATTCTTTTTGTTTTGCGGCCCCGACACCGAACACTGCGGCAAACTGTGCTATAGTTATTGGTTTTATAACTGCCATATCCCTGAGGGTTTTATCGCTGAATATTATATATGCCGGAACTCTTTTAGCATTTGCAAGCTCGGCTCGTTTAGCGCGCAGGATTTCAAATAGTTTTGTATCAATACCCTCCCATTCCAAGGAACGTTTAGACCTTCTTTTCTTTTCAATTTCTTTCTTTTTCGCTGCGACAACGGGTTTTGCAAGTATCGGCACAGTTTCCCCTTTTAACAAACTGCGGCCTGAATCAGTAATAGCAATTGTCATAAACTCGCCTTCGCGGCGCAAGAAACCCTGGCCGATCAGCTGTTCGATCATAAATCTTATAAAAACCTTGGTTTCCGAGCTCATTAAAGCAAATGTTGAAATGCTTTCATGTCCCCGCTGTTTTACAACCGGAGTATTATTGCCTTTTAAAATATCCGCAATGTAATCAGCCCCAAACCTTTCATGTACTCTGGCAACACAGGAAACTATTTTCTGGCCGATAACAAGCGGATCTGGCACCATTTCCACTTCACCCAGGCAATAATCACACGCGCCGCAATTATTGCCTTCATATTTTTGAGTAAAATAATTCACTAAATACCTGTGCCTGCATTCAGGACGCACGCAAAAATTGTACATCGCACGAAGTTTTGCCAAAAGCACTTCCCTATCGGATGAATCGCGGAGCATATACTCCCAAGTCCGGTAATCTGCTCCGGAATAAAAAAGATAACAGTCTGCAGGCAGGCCGTCGCGTCCGGCCCGGCCTGTTTCCTGCTGGTAATGTTCAATTGATTTTGGCATTGCCGCATGGATTATATAGCGGATATTCGAGCGGTCAACGCCCATACCAAAAGCAATGGTCGCAACGATTATATTTACTTTTTCTAAGGAAAACTCTTCCTGGTTATTTTTTCGGTCATTGTCGGAAAGCCCTGCATGATAAGGCAGATTATTAAACCCGAGGCCGTTAAGTTTTTTTGATATTTCATCTACATCGGTCCGCCTTAAACAATATATTATTCCCGGTTCACCGGGATGTTTTTTGATCGCTTCGACTATCTGTCCGAGCACATTGCCTGAACGCGGCAATATCCTGTAATTTAAGTTCGGCCTGTCGATATTCCCCACATAAATATGAGGCGCCTCAAGATTCAGCTGTGCAATTATATCTTCCTGCACCTGGATAGTGGCCGTTGCAGTAAAAGCGTGGACACTGATATTTTTAAACTCTTTTTTTATCATGCCGAGCATCCTGTATTCAGCACGGAAATTATGGCCCCAGTGGCTGATGCAATGAGCCTCATCAATAACAAAAAAAGAAAGTTTAACGCTTTTTAAAAGATCAGCTGTATGTTCTATCATAAGCCGTTCAGGAGAGATGTAAAGGAGTTTTAAAGTACCTGCCCTGATCTTATCTACAACTGCCTGCTGATTTCTTGCAGTGAGGCTGGAGTTTAAACAATCGGCGGATATCCCCATATCCTTAAGATAATCGACCTGGTCTTTCATCAAGGATATTAAAGGAGAGATTATTACTGCCATTCCGTCACAAATAAGCGCGGGTAGTTGGAAACAGACAGATTTTCCGCCTCCGGTAGGCAAAACAGTAAGAGTATCCTTTTCGTCCAATATGGAAAGAATGGCATCTTCCTGAAATGGCCTAAAACTGTTATAACCCCAGTATTTTATGAGTGTTTGAAGTATCCGATTTTTCATTTGGATTTACTGCAATTTAAGCACTTTAGATACTGCAGTGCGGAGTTCTTCAATGCCTGTACCTTTTTTGGCACTGGCCCAGATGATCGATTCTTTGGAAATTTCCAGTTGTTCTGAAAGTTTTTGTTTCTGTTCTTCAAGCATCGGCTTTGAAATACGGTCCAGCTTGTTCGCTATTACGCGATAAGGCATTCCGAGGCTGTTGAGCCAATAAAGCATATCGCGGTCAAGCTTTGTTGTGCCCGTAAAAGCATCTACTATGACAAAAACGGTTTTTAGGTTAGGCCTTCCTGCAATATAATATTCTATCATATGCTGCCACCGGCCTTTATCTTCTGCAGGTACCGCAGCAAAACCATACCCTGGCAGGTCAACCAGCCACTTGCCGTGCACAACGGAAAAAACATTTATCCTACGGGTCTTGCCGGGAGTCTTTGAGACCTTTACGAGCTTTCGCCTTCCGCACAGAGCATTGAGCATCGAACTTTTGCCGACATTGGACCTGCCGGCAAAAGCAACCTCCGCATCCGCTATGCCGAGTTTTTGAGTCGAATCTACGCTTAAAATAAACTGTGCTGAATTAAATATGTTTCCATTCATAGTGCCGCATTCCCACTCTTTTTCATTTTGCTTTTTATTTCTGTTCATTTTCAAAAACAGATAATTTATTTGTGAATCAGCGTTAGCGAGTTTACCCAGAAAACAAAATACCCTATCACCTGGCTGTTACGGAGCAAAATATTGTTAGATATAGCCGTGGGAGCAGGGAAAATTTCAATACTGATTGAGATACTTTATAAAAGCAACGGCAAACGGCACTGATGTTATAACGAATGCATAAAATATAAGCTTTCTCATCTTCATTACCAATTCAAATGAGATCGTGCCCTTTATCACAAAAACAGCTATTATTATTGCCCAGTTGAAGAACCCTGTATAAAGGAATATCTTCATTATCAACAACTCCATAGTTTCCGATAAACAGATCTTCAATGCTTCGAACATATTTCATCCCCTGCTCGATCACAGCATTAGCTTAGCTGAAGTAAAAAAAGTATCTTGAAAATAGAAATGCCCCGGTTTGATCACAGGGCATAGCGGAAAGACTTGTGTTGAGCTGTATTTCTAATTGCCTTATCTGATCAGCCGTACCCTGGTTATTGGCCAGTAAAGAAAAAGCGCTTTTCCTTTCATCAGTTTATCTGGCAGCGGTCCCCAGAAACGCCCGTCAAATGAGCGGTCGCGATTATCACCCATAACAAAATAGGAGTCTTTCGGCACGGTTATAGGGCCGAAATTATCGGTTACCATTTGAGCGGCAAGAGAAGTGAATTTCCCCTCTTCCCAGGCTTTCTGGTATTCGGCTGTAGAACGAAGGACATCGTATTTGGGGTATGAGATATCGTCCGCAAAACTCACATACGGCTCTTCAACAAGAGTCCCGTTAACATAGAGCTTCTTGGCCCTTATAAGTATCACATCGCCCGGAAGCCCTAAACATCTTTTAATAAAATCCTTCGTTATTTTTTCCTTCTTTTCTGCTTCGCTGAGAGCGCTCGGCGGGCACGTAAAGATCACTATGTCTCCTCGTTTTATTTTATGGATAGGCCAGAACCTTTTTCCACCTGAAAACGGGATATGGAAACCGTATATGAATTTGTTCACGAAAAGATGGTCTCCTTCAAGAAGGGTCATGCGCATGCTCCCCGAAGGGATCTTGAACGCTTGAACGAAAAAATACATTATTAAAGCTGCCAAAATAACCGCAGACCAGCCTGTTTCTACCCATTCATAGGCCTCATAATAGATCTTCTTAAAAAACGGTTTTTGCACCTTCGGTATGAATTTTTTCATTATCCTGGCTATGATAAAAACAATAACGCCTGCAATAAGAAGTTTTTGTTCCATATTTGTTTATCCTTTCGAATTTAGCGTAGAGCGTAGAGCGGGTAGCGTATAGGAAAACAAAAGTCTTTACTATACGCTCTACGCTAAACGCTATCTGCTTGATTCTTTATCTCTCCATTTTCAATACCGCTACAAAGGCTTCGGTCGGTATCTCCACCTGGCCGAACTGCCTCATTTTCTTTTTTCCTTCTTTCTGTTTTTCCAATAACTTGCGCTTTCTTGTTATATCTCCGCCGTAGCATTTTGCAATAACATCCTTGCGCAGTGCACGTATATTATCGCGTGCTATTATTTTATTGTTAACCCTAGCCTGTATGGGTATCTCAAACATCTGCCTCGGTATTATACCTCTTAGTTTTTCAACGAGGAAGTGTGATACGGACTGCGCCTTGTCTTTCGGGACTATCAAGGAGAGGGCGTCTACGATCTCCTGGTTTACAAGAACCTCAAGCTTTACAAGGTCCCCCTGTTTATACCCTACATGTTCATAATCAAAAGATGCATAACCTTTTGAGATGGATTTTAAAGCATCGTAAAAACCAACGATTATCTCCGCCAGAGGAAGGTCATATTTTACAACAACCCTCTTTACGTCTAAATACCTGAAAAGTATCTGGACCCCTCTTCTTTTTTCGCAAAGGTCAAAGACAGCGCCTATATATTCGACAGGGCATATTATCGTAGCAAGAACGTAGGGTTCAAGAGTTTCAATGATGTCTCCGTAATTCGGGAATTGAGCAGGGTTATCTATTTCTATAGTTTCACTGTTCGTAACAACTTTGTATTCCACGTTAGGAGAAGTTATCAAAAGGTTAAGGTTAAATTCCCGTTCGAGCCGTTCTTTCACTATCTCAAGATGCAGCGACCCCAAAAAACCGCACCGGAACCCGAAACCAAGAGCTGAAGATGTTTCGGGTAAATAGGACAGAGACGAATCCGACAAATGCAATTTTTCTATAGCTGTCTTTAAATTATCATAATCTGAGGTATTCAAAGGATATAGCCCTGCAAACACGAACGGCTTTATCTCTTTATAGCCCTGATGAGGGGTAGTGGTCGGCCTGAGTTTCTCGGTTATTGTGTCGCCTATGCGTATGTCGTGTATATTTTTTATTCCTGCCACGATATAGCCGACTTCTCCTGCATCCAGTGAATCGGTTTTCATCATTTTTATCTGCATGTACCCGACTTCAAGGATCTCATACTCGGTATTTGAAGACATGAACTTTATTTTCATGCCGGCCTGGACTTTCCCTCCAAAGATCCGGACGATAACTATGGCTCCTCTATAGGAATCATAGAAAGAATCAAAAACAAGGGCAGAAAGAGGCTTTGAGGTATCAACGGACGGCGCAGGAATATTGTCAATGACCGATCTTACTATCTCGTCTATTCCTTTTCCAGCTTTTGCGCTTGCAAGTATGGGGTCTTCCAGTATCTCTAAACCTTCTGTGATCTGATCCAGCGTGCTTTCCACATCAGCCGTTGAGAGGTCAACCTTGTTTATGACAGGTATTATCTTCAAATTAGCCTGCTTAGCAAGGTAAGTGTTAGCCAGGGTCTGGGCTTCCACGCCCTGCGAAGCGTCCACAACCAGGATAGCGCCTTCGCAAGCAGCAAGCGCCCTTGAAACCTCATAAGTAAAGTCCACGTGCCCTGGAGTGTCTATAAGGTTTAGCATATATTCTTTGCCCTCGGGAGTTTTATACATCATCCGTATAGCTTTTGATTTTATGGTAATGCCCCTTTCGCGCTCAAGGTCCATTCCGTCAAGTATCTGGTCGCGCATCTCGCGTTTTGATATGGTATTCGTAAACTCGAGCAGCCTGTCGGCAAGCGTGCTTTTTCCGTGGTCAATATGAGCAATAATGCAAAAGTTCCTTATTTCCATAAAAATAGAACAAACTCTAAATAAACCCTAAACACAAAGCTTAAAAGATTTCTAATTTCCTATGATTCAGTATTTAGGATTTAGAGTTTAGGGTTTGCTTTTAATCAAGGTATGGGCTTTTATTGATCTTTTTAACAATATATTCCCAGTCAGTAGAACTGAATATCTCATTTACCAAGTTTTTTGCGTCTAACAGCGACAAATTCCTTATAATCTTCTTAACTTTAGGTATCTGCAAAGGAGAAACACTCAATTCATTGATACCTAAACCAACAAGTATAGGTGTAACCAACGGGTCTGAAGCCATTTCGCCGCACATCCCGACCCATTTACCGGCACCGTGGCCTGCTTCGATAATAGATTTTATCAAACGTAGTATAGAAGGATGGAACGGTTCATACAGGTTCGCCACATTCTCGTTTACCCTGTCAACAGCAAGAGTATACTGGATCAGGTCATTAGTACCAATAGAAAGAAAATCCACCTCTTTTGCTATCATATCCGCCGTAAGCGCTGCAGAAGGTATCTCTATCATAACACCTACTTCCAGCTTCTCATCAAATTTTTTTCCTTCACTTTTAAGTTCTTCCTTTACTTCATCAAGTATTTTGTTCGCAGCTCTTATTTCTCCTATACCTGATATCATCGGGTACATTATTTTTACCCGGCCTTCTGCAGATACACGGAGTATTGCTCTAAGCTGAGTCTTGAAAATAGCTGGATATTTCAGGCACAGCCTTATCGCCCTTAGCCCCAAAAACGGATTATTTTCTTCCGTAATTCCTTCGAGGCCCAGGCCGGAAAGCTTATCTCCTCCCAGGTCTATCGTCCTTATGATAACGCTGTAAGGAAGCATCCTCTGAACCACTTTTAAATAATTCTGATAGTGCTCTTCTTCCGAAGGAAGTTCTTTCCTGTTGAAATATAAAAACTCGGTTCTGTAAAGCCCCACGCCTTCTGAACCATGGTTTAAGACGGATTTTATTTCATCTGGATTATCTATGTTTGCAGCTATAACTATGCGGGTCCCGTCTGTAGTTTGTGCGGGCAGGTCTCTGAGTTTTTCAAGCTCTCTTATCTGTGCAAGCTGTATCTCTTGTTCCCTGCGGTAATTTTCCAGTATCTCAGGCACAGGATTAATGAGGGCTATGCCCTGGTTACCGTCTATAATTATTGTATCGCCTTCTTTTACCCTAGCTGTTATATTTTTTAATCCGACAACGGCAGGGATTTCAAGGCTTTGGGCAAGTATAGCCGTATGGCTGGTTTTCCCTCCGATATTCGTTGCAAATCCTTTTACCATATTTTCCCGTAACGAGATAGTATCTGAAGGCGCCAGGTTATGTGCCACAACGATTGATTCAGAGTTTATTTCCGATAAAGGCCTTTTTTCCTTTCCCATCAGGTTATGGAGTATCTTCTTTCCTACATCCTGTATGTCATGTTTGCGTTCCCTGAAATATTCATCATCTATCATTTCAAAAGACCTCATGACCTGTTCCAGTATGCGGAAAAGCGCATATTCGGCATTGACCCCCTCTGATATCTTTTTTGCGACATTTCTGGTAATTATCGGGTCATCTAAAATAAGAAGGTAAGCGTCTGCAAGGCGCGCAAATTCCTTGCCGAGTGTCTTATGTATCTTTTCCTGGGTCGCTAACATATCGGTACGGGTCTTCGCCAATGCCTCTTTGAACCGGTTCGTTTCTTTTTTTATTTCTTCTCTGGATATTTCCCTGTGGATAAGGCAATATTCTTCATCCTCAATTAGAAATACTTTCCCTATTGCGATCCCGGGTGACGCAGGGATGCCCTGTAAAAGATTAGCTTTATCAACCATTTTTTACCTCTCTATTTTGAATCAAAAACTCTAAACACTAAATCCAAAATCCTAAGTGACGCTCCTCCGGATGAAGCCGGAGGCTTCTTTAATAACGCGGCCTACTGCGACATCATTGTGCATTCATCCTCCGACTAAAGTCGGAGGTTTTCATGTCGCATGTAATAAATACAAATTCTCAAAATATAACATTCAAAACAAAATCCATTTGTTTTTAAGTTACTTGGGTTTTGAGTTTATTTAGGGTTTAGAACTTAATCTTGTTAGTCTTCGCCAAAACCGCTTTCCAACAGCTTCATAACCTCATTGGCAGTCGCTACTTCATCTATCCCTTCAACTATTATCCTCAACTCAGTGCCACGGGCTGCAGCCAGAGTCATTATGCCCATTATGCTCTTGCCGTCTACTTCCTGGTCGCCTTTTAATATCTTGACTTTCGATTTGAATTTTGAAAGCGTCTGTACGAGCATTGCTGCAGGCCTGGCATGTAGTCCGAGCCTATTTTTTATCGTCACAATTCGTTCTAACATTTCATTTCCTTTTCGTTCGGCCAACTAGGAGACTGCTGCCCTTGATCATGACTTCCTTTAATAAAACAGTACCTAAATAACTTTAAAATAAGAGCTTAAAATGCAGAATAGTATAACTGCATATACCAATATTTCAGTCGATAGATTTATGCTTATTATAACCGCAGAAAGCAACATCACCACAAGGGCCAAAACTATCCAGTTCATGAACATTAATCCGAAATAAAGATATGATATTGTCATCACGATCAAAAGGACAAGCCCGATATACCTTGTTATATCGATTATATACCTAAATTCTAAGTCTGCTATTACCCTTACTGTTTTATTCCTGAAATGATAGCTTATCTTAAGGCTCCAGAAACGAAAAAATAGAATAAAGATATTATAGAAGAAAAGAAAAAATAAAGGAGCGATCCAATTGGCCAAAAACGTATGCGAGCCTCTAAAAAATAAAATAAAACAGATTCCCAGTAAAGCAGTAAACGGCCTCCAATTAGCCCAAAAGAACTTGTCACCGATCGCTGCCAGCGGCCCTGCGGTATTTTTCTTTATTGAAGATATCTCTTTAGGGTCAATGGATTTTCCCAGGCTCAACGTCTGCTCCATCGCCGCTATAAGCCCGAAAATTATATTAGCCATATAAGGATTGGTGTTAAAAAACTCCATGTGCCTTAAAAGGACTTCCTTTCTTTTTTCAGGATCAGGATAATGTTTTTTAATAAAAGGCAGTAACCCGAACAGAAAACCCACATTTTGCATTCTTTCAAAATTCCACAGACATTGCAAAAAGAATGAGCGGAAAAAAATACTAAACATCAGTTTATTCGATTCTCTTATTTTCACCTGCAAATACTCCTAATTTTTCTTTTAAAAACGATAAAACTTCTTTGATAATTCATTGATTTACTTTTTACTAACTTTCCTATAGGTGATCCGGCGAAGCAGTAACAACGATGCGCCGAACACTACTTTTTGATCTTTAAGAACTTATAATTATAATTAATAAGTATTACGGTAAAACCGGTCATAGGCAGGAACCACCAAGCCAGGTCCAGCCCTTTTATTGTTTGTATAGAAAGATGTACATAAACTTTATTTATTATAGACTGCCCTACCGGTATTAATATAATATAAAACAAAAACGCTTTAATGAAAAATAAAAATAAGCCCAGATATATTCCCTCATCTATCCTGCACTCTTCACCCCTTTTTATGCCTTCTTCTATCCAATGCACTATTTTTATATTTATATTCCTTATCCATATTTCAGTATATTTAAATAAGATCCCGGCTATAGCTGCCAGGGCCAAAGATAAAATCAGCACACTGTTCTGTTTAAAAGGCGAACCGATCCCCCATATACTGGTTAGTATCGCAACGGATGTTGAATCGTGAGGTATAGCTGCACCCATCGGTATCTCTTTTGTCCAAATCAGCTCAATGATCATGCCCAGCCATAACCCGCTTTTTATATCGCCCAATAAATAACCGAAAATAGGGCAAACTACGATCGGCCTTGAAATCATGAACTGCCCAAAAGCAGTCACATCAAGGCTGAATATCGCTGCTAGACCTGAAAGAGATATTAATTCAAACATGATTTAAAAGTCAAATGTAAAATGAAAAGCTCAAAATGAAAAATTGTTGTATCCCTCTTTGCGGGATTAATTTAAATGAGACCACCGTAGCGGACACCTTAATTTTGCACTTTCCATTTTGCATTTTGAATTCCTTATACTATAAAACGCTTACTGCGATCTTTATTTCGGCTGATTCTAAATGGCTTAAATGCAATTTAAAAATAGGCAGCACTACCGTGCCCTGATAAGTGCGTTCAAAGCCGTTTTCGGACAAGGAAACGGTTTCTAAAGGAAATGCCCAAAGGTCTGCCGGCGCAGAGAATTTCATGGTAAACTCTAACCCATAACCGGAATCTTTATGCGACCATTCCTTTATGCTAGTTAAAAGGCTTTTTTCTTCTTCCTTAAAATAGGAAAAGGCGAAGTTAAACTCAGGGGCGAAAACAAGGCTTTGTTCACTTTGGTACAAATTCACAATATGATAAGTAACTTCAAAACCCGTTTCATCGGGTGATACAGTTTTATTAACTTCCAGGTTCCTTTTTTCATTGTTGACCCAAACTGCACCTTTTCTCGAAAGTTTTATCTTATTATTGGCTATTTTCGAATCATATTCTCCCAAAACAAAATCTCCCTGTTCGCCGAACTTGGATTTTCTAAAGTCTTCAGGCTTAGTTTCAGGATGCAAAAAATGATCCAGCAGAGACACCCTCGGATACCAGTCATAATCTAAATATTTATCTAGATTATCTTCCTTAACACTTATCATATCATGGATAGTTTTTACTCCGGATCCGGATCCTCTGTTCTTATCCGCTAAAAACTCTGTCAGCCTTTTATGATAGGCTTCAGGCCTTCTGGTTAATACATTGCCCAAGTTTATTTTCTTATCTAACAGGTCCCATTCAAACAAGGAACCTCCGTCCTTGGGAGAAAAATACAGGTTTTGTTTTTTACTTTCATAAACATCTTCTTTAGAGCCGTCAAAATTAAAATCGAATGCTTTCCAGGCAGGTTTTTTAAGGTTTTTGCTTAAAATCTCTTCGGCGTTCAAAAGTTCCCTGTAAATCGAGTTTCTTAAATGAGGCAAATACAATCCGCCAAAAACTCCGTGCCAATAGGCGCAATTGCATTGACCCGCATATAACGCATCTAAAGATTTTATTTCCTCTGTTTGCAGGTTGCCTGTTACCGGAATATCTTTTTTGGACAAACATTTCGTTGTCTTAAATGCCTCATTCAACCGCTGGCTGACATAAAGCATTTTTTTATGCATGTTATTGGACTCGGGGTATTTTGTTAAAAAATTTCTCCAAAACCCGCCGCGTAAAAACCTTTTTACATCAGGCTGTGATTCAAACCTCTTAATGATAGATTCGAACTGGCCCTGGGTTTCCTGGGGCAGGGACCATTCTGACATTTCAAAATAAGATGCCGTGGGAAGGTAAATCCTGCCCTGTGGAGGAAATTTTTTCATATACTCCGAGAAAGTTATGGTTTCGATCCAATCTAAATTCTTATCAATGGCGTTAAAAAAATTATTAAGCCACCCTTCCTGGTAAACATGTTTATAGGTTCCTGGCCACAACCCGAACTTTTCACCGTCATCCGCCATTACAAGAGACGGGTTAAAAGAGCTCTTTAGCGCGTTTGAAAAATGCCCTATCGTATACTCCACAGGTTTAAACGGGATGTAATAGCGCATAAGCTGGCTTATAGGAAAAATATTGAGTTTTTGCCCCTGGTCTTCCGAAACATAATAGCCTTTTAATTTCTCTATCTCCTGGCCTGCGGCCGCAAAATGTGCGTCATCTAAGACGGTATATTTTATTCCAGTATCAGAAAGTATTTTAGCAAGCTGAGGTTCCCATACACGCTCTGCAAGCCATAATCCTTTTGCGTCATAATTGAATTCATCTTTAATGAACTTCGTCAGTTTTTGGATCTGCCCCTTTTTGTCTATATCGGTTATGGCAGGCATTATGGGTTCATAATAACCTCCGGATATCAGCTCTACTTGGCCGGAATTTACCATTTCCTTCACCACCGCGATATACTCAGGGTGTTTATCCATGAAAAAATCCCATAAGATCCCGCTTGAATGAAGCGACCATTTTATCCTAGGATAACTCTTAATGGCCTTAATAAAAGGCCAGTAGGATTTATTGAAAGCTTCTTCGAATACTCCCGGAAAATTGCCTACAGGCTGATGATTGTGGATACTGAGTATAAAATAAAATTTATTCATGGTTTTCTTTTGTTGTATTTATAAACTCTGCTTTCAGGACTTCCATTATATTATTGCGCTCATCGTTCGGCAGTACTCTTCCTTCCAATTCAATGTTCATATTGCTTATTTCTGTAAGGGTATCTACATCTTTTTTATTTACGGAAAGTGTGCGGAGGATCTGTTTTTTCCCTTCTACGTAGTGCATGCCTCCGACATTTATAGAAGTAAGCTTAACCCCGCTTTTTAAAAGGCGAAGTGTGTCGTCAGGAGTTGAAAACAAAAGTAATATCATCTCATTATCAAGATGTGCACTTAACAACCTTTTTGCAGAATCCTCTATAGATAAACATTCGATTTTAACGTTTTTTGGCACAGCGATAGTAAGCAATGTCTGCTGCAGCCTGTCCTTTGCCACATCATCGGAAACTACTATTATGTAGCTGGCTTTTATCACCCGCAGCCATCCCTCGACCACCTGCCCGTGGACAAGCCTATCATCGATACGTGCTAAAACAATTGGCATGTAAACTCCTTAACTACAAGGTAGACGGTAAACGGTAAAGGGTAGACGAATTCATAAAACCTATAAATCATTTTAAATCCGTTTACCATCTCCTGTCTGCCATCTCCCGCCTTATTTAAGCTTTTTTAAAAATATCTCTTTTGCATTATTTATGCTTTTTTTGCCGTCGTTTATTACTTTGCTGGCAAGATCTTTTAGGTCCATATGATTACGGTTTATAAAACTTGAAAGTATCATATATAAATTAACACCTGTTATCACTTCTATATTTTTTGTATTGCAGAAAGGAAGGCATGCATTGCACGGTGTGCCCCCTAGCATGTCTGTAAGAATAAGGGCTCCGTTGCCGTCAATATCCTTTAAAGCCTGTCCAACCTTTTCAACCATGGTAGACAAGCTCTCTTGAGGAGTCAGTGTCAGGATAACTGCATTTTCCTGTTTTCCTACTATCGATTCTGCAGTACGAAGTATTTCTGCACCGAGCTGTCCGTGAGTTATAACGATAACTTTAATCATTAAATTCCCTTTATTAAGAATGGCTTCCCCCCTTCGTTACTGCCATTTTTGGCCCGAAATTATTTTTTTACTCGTTTTCTTGAAGTATAATATTTTATCTTATAATCTTTTCAATATCCCGGTGATGGACGAAAACTGAAAATTTATTTAACTTTAAATATTTGGCTATGCTTTCAGCTACTACCACCGAACGGTGCCTTCCGCCTGTACAACCGATGGCTAAAGTAAGATGGCTTTTTCCTTCTTTTATGTAGAGAGGTATCAGAAATTGAAGCAAATTGTAGAACCGTTTAAAAAATTCTTTCGAAGTTTTTTGCCTTATAACATAATCTTTTACTTTTATGTCCCTTCCGGTTTTATGCCTTAATCTTGGGATATAGTTAGGATTAGGCATGAACCTTACGTCTATAACCAGGTCCGCATCTGTGGGAATACCGTATTTATACCCGAAAGAAAGCAGAGAAACTGTTATTTTTTTTGACAGGCGGATATTCATCTCTTTCCCGATTATTTCTTTTAACTCGCCCAGGGTTAAATTAGACGTATCTATCTCCTGGTCTGAAATAACACGGATCCTTTCCATGAATTTTCTTTCTCTCTTAATACCCTCCATTACCCTTCTCCCCAGCGGATGCCGGCGCCTGGTTTCGGAATAACGCTGAAGAAGGGTGTCATCGTTCGCATTGAAATATATAATCTTATATTTTATCCCTTTTTTCTTGATCTTATCTAAAACCTGTTTTAAGGATAATAACGATGATTCCCCTGCCCTAATGTCTATACCGATAGCTACCTGGTTCCATTTCGTCTTATAATCCTTGTAAAGATCTGCAAATTTCTGGACAAGAGCTATCGGCAGGTTATCTATGCAGAAAAATCCCATGTCTTCTAATATTTTCAGAGCCTGGCTTTTTCCTGCTCCGGATAAACCTGTAATAACAAAAAACTGATGGTTCATGTTAAAACCGTCGATTACATAGATTAACAAAGAAGATTACGCAGATCTCATAAGTGATTTTATTTATAATCTGCGTAATCTTCTATAAATCTGTTAAGCATGTATAGAATTTTTTAATCCCTATACTTCAAAAAGCGCTAGTCTAGGCTTTGCTTGACATCATATTTATTAACCGCGCATTAAGTTCTTTAGCGCTGTAAAAACCTCTTTTTTTAAGCTGCTGGTTTAAACTTGCGATCTCAATTAAAACTGCAAGGTTCCTGCCGGATCGTACAGGAAAAATGACTTCCGGAATATCAATACCGAGAATCATCGTATGCTTTTCTTCAAGGCCTATTCTGTCATATTCTTTTTGGGGGTCCCATTCTTCAAAACGAACGACAAGCTCAATCCTTGACTTATCAAGGATAAATCCTACACCGAAAAGCCTGTCGACATCTATTATCCCCAGCCCCCTAAGCTCCATATGGTATTGGATGGTTTCATCTCTATTTGCGATCAAAATGCCGCCCGAATGCCTATGTATCTGGACAATATCGTCCGCAACAAGCATGTGGTTTCTTTTTATAAGTTCCAGCGCACATTCAGATTTTCCGATACCCGCATCCCCCACTATCAAAACACCAAGCCCGTATACGTTCACCAGGACACCATGCATTGTCGTAGATTCGGCCATCTTTTCTTCCAGATATGTTATTAATTCCGCCATAAGGCTTGAAGTCGTAAGTTCGGTGGTCATTAACGGAACTTTATTTTTTTTATGGGCACTCAGCATTTCAGGTAAAGGTTTAAGACCGCGGGAAAGGATACAACATGGTATATCCTTAAATGTAAATATTTTCTTAAAGACTTCAGTGCGCTTTTCTGAGGTAAGTGACCTAAGGTAAGAATACTCGCCTAACCCGATTATCTGTATACGCTCGCTTGAAAAATGCTCTAAATACCCGGAAAACGTCAGTCCCGGCCTGTTTATCTCTGAAACTTTAATTGCCCTTGACAGCCCTGCCTTCCCCTCATGAAGTTTAAGCTTTAAGGCTTCCCCCTTTTCTTTTAAAAAAGTTTCAACGGTTAATGCGGACATATATTCCTTTAAGTTAGTTTCTCTATGAAACTAACTTAATTGCAAATTGAAAATTGCAAAGTTCAAAGTGCAAATTTAACTACTTTTTCTTTTAAATATTTTACCATTTTTCGTTTTTGAATTTGCTATTTGCAATTTTTCGATTTACAATTTGCTTAATTATTAATATTCATCTTCCTGCTTTATTATTTTTACAACTTCCTGGGGGGTTTTTGCATTACGCAGTGCTTGCCTGAAAAACTTGTCTTTAAATAGCCTTGAAACACGTGCAAGAGCCTTTAAATGCTGGCCGGCGACTTCTATGGGGCCTACAAGTAAAAATATCAGAAATACGGGCTCGCCGTCCAATGAATTGAACGCTACGCCTTTTTGAGAAATTGCAAGAGCTCCTACTTGTTTATCAATAATATCGGTCTTACCATGTGGGATTGCAACACCCTGCCCGATGCCGGTTGAACCAAGCTTTTCTCTTTCAAGTATAGTTTCATTTATTTTAGAAGAGTTCTTGATCTTTTTTAAAGAGCTTAAAAGCCCTACAATTTCGGAAATCGCTGATTTCTTATCCTGAGCTTTCAAATCCAAAATTATAGAATCTTCATCAAGAAAATCCATTATTTTCATCTTATGCCTCCTTGGCAAATCCGGATAGATTATAACTCTTAAGCCATTATTTCTTAGGCCTTATCAAACCGTACGAGTTCTGGTCTTTAAGATAAACGACGTTGATTTTTGAAGTTTCAATATTGTTAAACATATAGAACTTATCTTTAATTTTTATCATTTCTCTAATAGCTTCCTCTACGGATAAAGTCTTGATATCATATTGTTTTATTTCATCAATGTTTTTTCCGAAATTCTCAAGATCAAAATCCAATTTATCAAGATCGCTTATCTGTATCATGGAAGTTTTCTGTTTGTGTATGTTTTTAACAATTTCTTTATGTTTTTTCAATTGTTTTTCGATCTTATCAAGAGCCAAATCAATTGCCGCATATAGGTCAGTTGACTCTTCCTTTGATCTAAATGTTATTTTTTTAGCATGAATAACGATCTCTGCCAATTGCCTGTGTTTTTCAACGGAAATAATAACTTGTGCCCAGACAATGTGATCAAAGTATTTTTCGCATCTTTCCACTTTCTTCTGGATATAATCCGCAATAGGGTTCGTTAATTTTAAATGCCTTGCTGAAATATTAATTTGCATAGTTCATCCTTTATTTATATATATAATACTATTTGAAATTGATTTATATCATATTTTCAATAAATCTGCAAGTTTCTAAGCATTTTACATCTTGAATTTTTCGCCAAGATAGACCCGCCGTGCTTCAGGGCTTTCTAGTAATTCCCTGGCATTTCCTTCAAGCAATATCCTGCCTTCGTAAATAATATATGCCCTGTCAATGATCTCCAGGGTTTCCCTGACGTTATGGTCAGTAATAAGTATGCCAAGGCCTTTCTTTTTCAATTCTGCGATTATATTCTGAATATCACATACCGTTATCGGGTCAATGCCTACAAAAGGCTCATCTAACAAAAGGAACTTCGGATCGGTTACAAGAGACCTTGCAATCTCGCACCTTCTTTTTTCGCCTCCTGAAAGCGTCGAAGCAAGCTGGTTTCTTAAAGGCTTAAGCCCAAGTTCGTCTAAAAGGCGCTCCACTTTATCTTCTTTTTCCTTTTTGCTCAAGGGAAGTATCTCAGCTATCGCCCAAAGGTTGTCTTCTACGCTAAGCCCGCGGAATATCGAAGGTTCCTGTGACAGGTAGCCTATACCTTCACGCGCTCTCTGATACATCGGCATATCACTGATATTTTTTTGGTCAAGATAGATACTTCCGCCAAAAGGTTTTATCAAACCTACGGTCATATAAAAAGTCGTTGTCTTGCCGGCTCCGTTCGGCCCTAAAAGGCCTACTATCTCTCCCTGATTGACTTCCATGCTGATATCGTTTACAACAAACCTTTTTTTATATTTTTTTCTCAAATTGACGCTTTTTAGTATCATAAACAATTTCTCCTATACCTACCGCTGGACTTGATATGTAGATCGTTGAAGTTTTTCAACGATCTATTTTTTATTTATTTCATGTACAAACCCTTTGACGTTCCCTTCAAGTATCATTCTTTTTTTATCAACAAACATCGTTATTTTGTCCGCAAAAAACCTGTCTTTCTTGCCCTGGCCATAATACATGACCTCAGGCTGTTCGGCCAACCCTGTTAAATACATTTTTTTATCTGTATAAAAAAATAATGCCCTGTGAGAGAAAGCCGATGCAGACGAAGATATGATCTCCACATTGCCTGTTGCATCAGCCTGTTTGGCCTCATTGTTAAAATTTATCGTATCTGCAGAAAGCGTAACAGGCGATGTCGAGTTTATAGTAGCATAAAAAAGTTTCGGCCTTTTCCCGGATAATTCTCCGGATTTACTTTTAAGGTTATATACCGCTTTGTAAGACAGCCCTCTTAACGGTTCATTTTCATTTATTATCGTAAGAAAGCTGACATTCCCTTTTGCATTTATTACATCTGCCACCTTGTCCTGTATTATCTCATCGGCTTTTAATACATCCTGCCCGTGTACCACCTGCGCATTGCCTGAAAAAATTACTTTTTTCCCGGCATCGAGCATTTCCATGCTTTCGCCGGTTACGATAGTTTTTGCCTTGTTCTGCGCAAAAGAACCATTATTAGAACCGGCACATAAAACAATGCAGCAAGATATAAAGTATGCCCGATAGATTTTCATTTATTATCTTCCATTTCAACCAACTGCTTTTTTATAATAACGGATTTCAGGTCCGGAGTAGCTTCAAGCCCTTTGCCATATATGACTTCTGTAGGCCTGATAAGCTTTACATTTTCTTCTGTGACGATCTTTTTGATGTCTGAGCGATAATGCAGATTGCTCGTGAAAAGTTTTTCTCCCTTGGCAGTGACGAGTACACAGTCGCTGTCACCCCAGATATCATATGTCTCGGTATTTATCCTGCCTGATTTTGCTTTGAGGTTCGAAGTATATTCCCCCTTCTCGTAAAATTTTATCTCGGGCAACGTTAAGAATATCTTTTTTTGTTCTTCGAAAATTTCCGCAGAAATAGCATCAAGCACCCAGTCCGGTTTTCCTTTGTTCGACTCAGAAATGCTGAACTTTTCTATTATCTGTTTTTTCAAGGGTGTGCTGTTCATTATTTCTTTTTTGCTGCCGCATGCCGGTACCATTAAAAGAACTGTTATTAAATAAAATATAAGCTTTCTCATTTACCGAACCTTGTTTTCCATCTCTTGTGCATCCAGACCCACTGGCTTGGATATTTACGAATATGGTCTTCTATGAGCTTTGTTATCATCTGAGTATTCTCAAGTACATCTTTTTCCATGTTATCCGTCTTAATAAGCTCCAACGGCCCTGTAAGCAAGCATTCATGCCTGTCATCCGGCATCCTGACATCAAGAGCAAGGACAACTGAAGCTCCTGTCCTTAAGGCAAGTGCTGCCAGCCCTGAAGGTGTCCAGGCTGGCCTGGAAAAAAAATCCACAAAAACACCGTTCACCTCTGTGTCCTGGTCTATCAGCATCGCTATAGCTTCGTTATTCCTCAGGCCTCTAAGCATCTCTTTTGCTGAAGATCTATCTGAACGCAAAATCACGTTCATTCCTTTTGATTTCCTGAAATTAACAAGCATATTATTTAATCCTTCGATATAAATATGCTTTGCTATAACGTTTATGGGAAACCCGCTCTGTGCCAGGGATGAACCCATTATTTCCCAGTTTCCGCAATGAGCGCTGGCTATGAACACTCCCTTTTTGAAAGACAGGGCTTGAGCCATGGCGTCTTTGTTCTTTATAGAGGCTAATTCAAGGAGCTGCTCTTTTGTTATCTTAGGGAAAAGGAATAATTCAAAGAGGTTTTTACCCTGATTTATAAATACTTCTTTTGATATCCTTTTTATTTCTTCGCCAGTTTTTTCGGACAGGCATAAGCGCAGATTATTGAAAGTTATATCTCTTGCATCTTTGATCAAATAATAAGCCAAAAGACCGAGCAATCCGCCGAATTTAACTGCAATTTTATATGGAAAAAATAAAATTATCTTCGAGAACAGTAATGCAAGAAGATAGTAAATTTGACGGGCTATTTTTTTAAACACTCAAGTTGAACTCCACTTTGCTTCATTGACTTAATTACAAATTGGTAATCTATTCATTAAAATTATTTATCATCTTTCAATCTGTATTTTGCATTTTGCATTTTTCAATTTGCATTATAGTATTCTATCTTACCCCACAGATTGTTGTTTAGGCATATCCTTCAGCCAGGGAGTAATATCCGAAGGAATTTGCCTCATATAAGGTTTTAAGAAATGGTTCAGCAGAAAAAAAAGTACTAATAAAACCGTATATATTACCGCCAGGGTTCTAGCATGCCATCTCCAGGAAGGCCTCCAAGTGGGCAAGTCCTGGGCCGGGGGTTTTATATCCGTGCCGCATTTCTTGCAGAATTTAGCACTTTCTTTATTGTCAATATTGCATTTCGGGCATTTCATAAAAACCTCCTAAAATCAGACTTTAGACAACAGACCACAGACTTTGATAACAGACAAAAACCAGGAAGAGATTTTGATTTTAGACTGTAGTCTCATGTCTGATGTCTGTCGTCTTTCTTTATCAATTTATCTATTTTTAAGACTATGTCCATTATTTCAGGCAGCTCCTTTAAAGAAAGGCTGTTTTGACCGTCGGAAAGAGCTTTTTCGGGTTTTGAGTGCACCTCAACAAAAACTCCGGCTATACCTGATGAAACAGCAGCTTTCATTAACGGTTTTATGAACTCTCTCTCGCCGCCGGATGATTTTTCCGGCCCGCCCGGTATTTGAACGGAATGTGTTGCGTCAAATATAACCGGATAAAAAGTCTTTTTCATTATCTCAAGTGACCTGATATCAGTTATAAGATTATTATAACCGAAAGAAGTTCCCCTCTCCGTAAGGATGATCTTTTTATTGCCGGCATGTTCAACTTTTTTTACTATATTGTTAACTCCATAAGGAGAAAGAAACTGCCCCTTTTTTATGTTTACGATTAGTCCAGTTTTTGCACACTCCGTTATAAGGTCGGTCTGACGGCACAAAAAAGCAGGAATTTGTATTATATCTACAACCTTTGCCACTTCTTTTACATCCAACCTGCAATGAACATCCGTTAGGACCGGCAGGTTGTATTTCTTTTTTACAAGAGACAATATCCGTAAACCTTCTTCAAGACCCGGTCCTCTGAAAGATTCTATCGAAGAACGGTTAGCTTTATCATATGAAGCTTTGAAGATCAGCGGGACTTTAAGTTTTGCGGCTATTTTCTTCAACTCATACGCGATCCGGAGCGTTTGATTTTCATTTTCGATAACGCAGGGACCTGCAATCAAAACCAAAGGCAACGAGTTGGATATCTTAATGCTGTTTTTGAGTTTTATCGTTTTATAATTCATATATTTAACCCTCATACATAGAATCAAATCCGAAATACGAAATCCGAAAAAATCTGCAAATAGAAAAGACTTCCATATTTAAAATAAATTTAATTTTGCTATTTGCTGTTTTGGTTATTCAATATTTTTTCGGATTTCGATATTCGTGCTTCGAAATTGCCTCTCTTTTATAGCATTTTCTCAATTTTCTTTATATCTTCAGGTATATCTACTCCGAATGAATCTACGGCCGAAATTATGACCTTTATTTTATAGCCGTTCTCAAGAGCCCTTAATTGCTCAAGTTTCTCTGCTTTTTCAAGCGGTGTTTGTTTTAAGGCTGAGAATCTTAAAATAAAATCTTTTCTGTATGCATAAATACCTATATGTTTATAATGTTTTGTTTTGCCATAACCCCTGTTAAACGGTATAGGAAAACGGGAAAAGTAAACTGCATTCTTATCTTTATCAAAAACAACTTTAACGACATTCGGGTCTCTTATCTCTTGCTTTACTTTTATATGGTATGCCGCAGTTGCCATAACAATACCTTTATCCGATCTAATGGCTTTTGCAATGTTGTCTATTAAAAACGGAGATATCAAAGGCTCATCTCCCTGGATATTTATAAGAATGCCAGCTTCTTTATTTAATTTTCTTGCCACTTCTGCCAGCCTGTCGGTCCCGGTCCTGCAAGCTCTTGAGGTCATTAGCGTTTTGGCGCCAAAGGTTTTGCATACCGCTTCAATGCGCCTGTCATCTGTCGCAATTATGATATCATCAAGGGTTTTAGATTTTAGCGCCTGCCTATAGACCCTCTCTATTAAATACTGCCCTTTGATCTTTATCAAAGGTTTTCCGGGCAGCCTTGTTGAATCATACCGTGCAGGGATTACGCCTATTATTTTCACCTGTAAATACTCCTCAATCTTCCTTTAAAAACCACTTGGCACTTTTGATAGTTCAATCAATTTACTTTTTACAAACTTCTACTACAGATGATCCGCCGAAACAGCAACAGCGATGCCCCGAATAGGCGCGTTTATCGCAGGTACGTCTTGCTCAGGCGGGTCATTCATCTAATTCTATTTAAAAGTCTGTATGGCCAGTTTTAATTCCTCAGGAGTAACCGTCGCTGTGCCCAGTTTTGCCACGACAAGGCCTGCGGCAAAGTTCGCTATCTCCGCAGCTTCCCTGAAGTTCGCCCCTGAAGCTATTGCAAGAGTAAACGTCGCAATAACGGTGTCCCCGGCACCCGTAACATCAAAGACCTCTTTAGCCCTTGTAGGAATATGTGTTATCCTGTTTCCATGCTCAAAAAGAGTCATCCCCTTTTCACCCAGTGTAATAAGGACTGTTTCAGACTGCAGTTTTCTCAATATTTTATTGCCGAGATCGAGGATGTCTCTATCTTTTGTTACTTCTTTATACCTCATGCCGGCTATTGCTTCTGCCTGGTTGGGAGTTATACAGGTAACTTTTTTGTAGCTTAAAAAATGTTCTATCTTCGGGTCAACAGTAACTGGAATCCTGCATTTATGAGCCAGGCTTATTGTCTTTTTTAAGACCGTTTTATTTATTACTCCTTTCCCGTAGTCAGAGATTATAATGGCATCGATCATAGATATAATAGTTTCAAGGCGGCTGATCAGTTCATCGTTCAGTCTTTGGTCAAGCTCTCCTTTCAATTCCTTATCTACCCGTACCACCTGTTGGTGGGCGGCGATTATCCTTGTTTTAATGCTGGTAGGTCTAAAATCATCGCTTATGATGCCTTTTATATTTATGCTGTTTTTAATAAAATCCTTTTTAAGGTCGTCACCAACGCTGTCTTTTCCTATTACCCCGAAAAGAAAGACCTCAGAACCCAGGCTCCTCAGGTTATTTGCCACGTTGCCGGCGCCTCCGAGTGCATAAGTCTCCTTATCTATGAGAACGACAGGCACAGGCGCCTCTGGTGATATCCTTGTAACCTTTCCCCATACAAACTTGTCAACCATTAAATCCCCGATAACAAGTATCTTTTGTTTTTTAAACTCCGGGATAAATTTTATCAACCTGTTCATTAGGTATTCTCCATATATATATTTATATACTTATTATTTGATTTTACTATATTTTTCATCTGTTTTTCAAGCTGTTTTTGAGATTTTCGAGGTTTTGTTTTAGATTGGTAGGTTGGCTGGTTTGATTACTTAATCTATTTTTTATAGTTACGGGATTTTACTCCAGCATTTTGTTATCTTTTATTGTCTGGAAAATCATTTCCTGAAGGATTGAATTTCCTTTTTCATTTAGATGACAGTGGTCATTCTTCGCAAAGATATCTTTTCCCGGGATTCCGTGTCCAGCCGCAAGGCAAACAGCACTATCTACATCAACAAGAGGAGTTTTCGTGTTTTTGCTTATTTTTTTTATTATTGAGTTTGTAGTCCTTGACGCTCTGTGCGGCCTCAGATCGGCATCCAATCCAACTTCTAATAAGTTCAAAGCTTCATTATATTTTCCTTTATTGTAAAGTTCTATGCCTTTTTCAAAATCCGCACCTTTCTTTTTAAAAGGTTCGTTTAATCTGTTATAGGCAACCGTAGATATGGCCATTTTAATATGCTTTTTTCTTGCCAGGAAGATCATTTGTAAAATATTGTTATTATATCTCTGGTATATATAGTTTTTTGCATCCTTATCAAAATCAATGTTCCAAGAAACTCTATTTTTAATATTATTAGGGAAAAACGGAATTTTACCCGCCTTATTTAAATCTACAACCTTCTGAAGGGCCACCGCTGTAGTTTTATTGATACCATAGCATAAAAACTGATATATTCTTGAATGCTCGATCAACAGGTCGTTTAATTGCCTAAGCGGACCGTTTCTTGCCGCTATCTCTTCTATGAATTTTTCTTCGAATTCGTTGTGGCCTGAATATAGAACCATAATATCCGGTTCATAGCCCAGGACTTCCTGAAAACTTAAAAGCAGCCTTGATGTCCCGTAAGAATTGCCGCCGATATTAATGATCCTTATTACCTTATCTCCGGCAATGTTTTTTAATTTTTCCTGAAGAATACCAGCGTTTCCCAAATTATATACGCTTGATCCGCCAAAAATGAATATCCTTATCTCATTTTTGCTTTTACTTACCGGGAAACTTTGATCAAGAAATACGCCTATCTTATCTTTTTTTGTCCTATAATTGTCCCCCTCAATATCGAATATTTTGTATTCAGGTGTTATCTGGAAACCTGCATCCGGGGGGATATAGCTAAACCCTGACACCCGCAAGGTCATTTCTATAGCAAAAACAAGGAAGGCACAGGTTACGTATAATAACAATATTAGTAATATTTTTTTCAATAATTTACCTGGCCCGTTTATCTGATTTTTCTACCAATCTATTTTCTGGCCTTTTAAATATTTTTGTGATTGTAAATCTCCGAGCCTGGCAGCCTTTTTTAGGCAATCAAACATCATTTTAGAGTTTCCTTTTTTGTAATATAAGGCACTCATATTTTGGTAGGCTTCTACGTACTTTGGATTGATACTTACCGCTTTCTCATACATCTCAATTGCTTTGTCGGAATTTCCTTTATCGTTATATGCATTACCCATGTTAAAATATGCTGTAGCAAGTTTTGGATTGGCACGTACCGCTTTTTCATACAGTTCTATCGCCCTATCATGGTTTTTCTTTCTATAATATGAATTGCCGATATTGGTATAAGTCTGTGCATACTCTGCGGTAATATTTATCGTTTTTTCATAATCAGGATTGATATTTATCGTTTTTTCATACATCTCAACTGATTTGTCGCGGTTTCCTTTTTGGTTATAAAGAACAGCCAGATTAAAATATGCAATCGCAAACTTTGGGTTGATGCTCACCGCTTTCTCAAGCCTCTCAATTGCTTTGTCGTAATCTCCTTTTTTGTAATATGCAACGCTCATATTTTGATAGGCTTCCACATACTTTGGATTGATACTTATCGCTTTCTCGAATATTTCGATTCCTTTATCGTAGTTTCCTTTGTTGTCATATGCAACACCCATATTAAAATAAGCCGTCGCAAACTTTGGGTTGATACTTACCGCTTTCTCATACATTTCGATCGCTTTGTCGTAGTCTCCTTTTCTGAAATATGCATTACCCTTATTGGTATAGGATTGTGCAGTCTCTGGAACCGGAGCTGAAGATATAGTTACCGCTTTCTCAGTCCCTGGTGTAATATTTGCAGCTTCCTTTCGCACATCAATCGCTTTTTCTGGGGTTGCTTTTTTTGCAAACGCCAAACCCAGATTCCGATACGCTTCTGCACGTTTTGGATTGATACTTGCCGCTTTCTCATAAAGCTCGATTGCTTTATCGTGGTTCCCTTTTTTATCATAGGCCAAACCCATATTGGCATAGGCTTCAGCATACGCTGAATTGATATTTATCGCTTTCCCGTACATCTCAATTGCTTTATCGTAGTCCTCTTTGCTGTCATATGCAATACCCATATTAGAATATGCTACCGCAAGTTTTGGATTAATCTTTACTGCGTTTTCATACATCTCGATAGCTTTGTCGTGGTCCCCTTTTTTGTCATACGACAAACCTAAATTTCTGTAGGCTTCAGCGTATGAGGGATTAATGCTTACTGCTTTCTCATAAAGTTCAATTGCTTTGTCTTGGTTACCTTTTTTGTAATATGCAAAACCCATATTCCTATAAGCTTCCGCATAAGCTGGATTGATATTTACCGCTTTCTCAAATAGTTCAATTGCTTTGTCTTGGTTTCCTTTGCTGCTATATGCCAAGCCCACATTGTTACAAGCTTCAGCATATTCAGGATTGATATTTACAGCTTTCTCGTACATCTCGATCGCTTTATCGTGGTTCCCTTTTTTATCATAGGCCAGACCCATATTCTGATAGGCTTCAGCATATTCCGGATCTATACTTACCGCTTTCTCATACATCTCGATGGCCTTGTCGTAGTCTCCTTTGGTGTCATAGGCTGAACCTTTATTTAAATATGCTGTCGCAAGCTTTGGATTAATACGCAGAGCTTTATCATACATCTCAATTGCTTTATCCCGGTTCCCTTTTTGGATATAGGCAAAACCTATATCCCGATACGCTTCAGCATACTCAGGATTGATGCTTACCGCTTTCTCATACATATCAATTGCCTTGTCATGGTTTCCATTCTCGTCATACGCACCCCCCATATTCCGATAAGCTTCAGCATGTGACGGGTCGATACTTACCACTTTCTTATACAGATCAATTGCTTTGTCGTAGTTCCTTTTTTTGTTATAGGCAAAACCCATACCAAAATATGCTTCAAGCTTCGGATTAATGAGTACTGTTTTCTCATACGGCTCATTTGCTTTCTCGTAGTTGACTTTGTCATCATACGCAATACCCAAAAGGGCATAAACTCTCATATCTTCCGGATTGGTAGTTACCGCTTTCTCGAACATTTCGATGGCTTTGTCATGGTTCCCCTTTTTATCATAGGCCAAACCCAGATTCCGGTACGATTCCGGATGGTCCGGATCTAAACTTATCGCTTTCTCATACATCTCAATTGCTTTGTCGTAGTTCCCTTTTCTGTCATAGGCCAACCCCATATTCCTATAGGCTTCAGAATTCTTTGGTTCAATACTTACTGCTTTCTCGTACAGCTCAATTGCTTTGTCGTAATTTCCTTTGTTGTCATATGCGATACCCATATTGAAATATGCTGTCGCAAGTTTTGGATTAATACGTATCGCTTTTTCGTACATCTCGATCGCTTTATCGCGGTTCCCTTTTTGATTATATGCAAAACCCATATTCCTATAGGCTTCAGCATATTCCGGATTTATATGTACCGCTTTCTCGTACAGCTCAATTGCCTTATCGTAGTTTACTTTTTGGTTATATGAAAATCCCATATTCCTATAGGCTTCAGCATACTCCGGATTTATGCTTACCGCTTTCTCATACATCTCCATGGCTTTGTCGTGGTTACCTTTTTTGTCATATTCCAAACCCATATTGTTATAGGCTTTTGCATGTTCCGGATTGATGCTTACAGCTTTTTCATACATTTCAATTGCTTTATCAATTTTTCCTTTTATGTCATACGTAATTCCCAGATTAAAATATGCTGTCACAAACCTTGGATCGATGCTTAGCGCTCTGTCATACATCTCTATGGCTTTATCATAGTTTTCTTTTTCTGCATATTCTGCGGCCATATCGTTATAAGCTTGTGCGTCGTCTGCCTTGAAGCTTGCCGCTTTTCCATACATCTCTATGGCTTTGTCATAGAGCCTCAAATTCAATGCATCATACCCGTTACTGAACAGCTGATATATTTTAAAATTTTCCGTAGGGTTTATTTTTATTTCTTTTTTTTCATTTTCCTTTAACACCATTTTTAAACTGTCAATTAAACTAAGAACTATTTTATCTTGAAGTTTAAAAATATCATCCATACTTCCTGTTGCTTCTGCGGTCCCAATTGCTTTTTTAGTTTCTACATCCATAAATCTTGCGCGCACCTGCAAGGTGCTCCCCTTAACCTGATAAGAGCCTAAGACCATCACGTCAACACCATACATTTTCCCTGCCTTAACTGAGGTTTTTTCTTCGACTACACCGGACGTTTCATATTTTATCCTATTCAATATCTCCGATACCTGTTCTCTGTCAAGCAAATTTATCTTCTTTACTTTTGCAAGTTTTCTAGTCAGGGTTTCCGCAAAACCAGCACCTATCCAGTTTATTTCTTTGTCTTTAGATAAATTGTTAAAAGGCATTACCGCTATATTTTTTGAAAACACAGGACAAGAAAAAAGGAAAACAAAAGCAATCAATATAGTAAAATGTTTTCCAAACCTCATGTTTCAAACCTCCAATTTATTTTTAGCGTATAGCCGTATAGCATACAGCGTGTAGCGTATAGAATTTTAGCACACCATGAGTAAACAACTCAAGTACCCTTATTCTTTACACTTTTCCATATCGTATTATCAAACTATGTCCCTACTCTTCGCCTAAGTATGTTTCATTATCCAAAGAGCGGCAGTTAACAGGTTTTTTTCTAGTACATCGGGTTTGAGCTTTCCTTTGCTGTTCTTTATCTTTATGTATTCTTCTTTTCCATGGCCCGTAAGGATAAATATGCCCGTGCCGCCCATGTTCTGGCCTAAGAGAAAATCATTCGTATGGTCGCCTATCGAAAACGACCTTTTCAGGTCAAGGTTAAATTTCTTTTTTGCCTTTTCTATCATGCCAAGCTTCGGCTTCCGGCAGATGCACCCGTCATCCGGCAGATGCGGGCAATAGTAGAGAGCATCAACACCGGCGCCTTTTCTTTTAAGAAGTTTAATTAAATAATTATTGATCTGTTTCAGTTTTTTCTCTGTAAGGTACCCCCTGCCTATTCCTGACTGGTTGGTTACGATTACAATCTTAAAATCTCTATCTTTAAGAAGCTTTAAAGCTTTTATGACCCCTGAAAGCAGCTTGATGTCCTTGACCTTTCTTAAGTAATGTCTTTCTTTTACTATTGTGCCGTCCCGATCTATAAAGACTGCGATATTTTTTTTATCTCTTTTTGCCAAATTTCTTCTCCTTTTGTGAATTGAACCTCGATATTCAGATAGTAAAACCTGTCTTTTAAATCCTTGTGCAATTTATCCGTCACGACCCTTAGCCGGACAGCATCTTTCTGCGTAGTAATAAATATATCGTTTTTTCTGGAATGTTTAAGTATTTCCATGACCTCGGTTTCATCAAACCAATGATGGTCCCTGAACTTATAATGTTTAAGGACTTTAAAACCTGCTTTTTCAAGCGTGGCATTAAAAGCTTCATTTTCGCCTATAGCAGAAATAGCTATCACTTCTCTACGTTCTATATCCTTAAGTCCAAAATTATTTGCATTGGATAATCTTATTATGCTTGTAGGCATGTATTTTGATATTAGTATTTCAGCCTGGCTATATTTCTTTATTTCGTTTTCAACAACCTCGGTTTTTTCTATGCCAGCCAGGTTGCTGGAAGTCAGGACTATGACCCCGGACCTTTTAAGCGAAGAAAGCGGCTCCCTTAATATCCCTGCGGGTATAAGATAGCCGTTCCCGAACGGATTTTTTGCGTTTATGCATACAATATCGAGCCCTCTGGATATCTTCCATTGCTGGAATCCGTCGTCTAAAATAAAAATATCTACCGGATAACTTTCCAGTGCTTTTAAAGCCGCAGAAGATCTGTCCGCTCCTACAACTACGATCGCATCTTTAGCGCTTTCAGCTATTAAATACGGCTCGTCCCCAGCCTCTGCAGGTGAAACAAGTATTTTTGAACCGTCGCTTACAACGAGCGGTTCCTTTGTTTTTATTTTCCTTTTATATCCCCTTGTAAGGACCGCCGGCTTAAGCCCGTTCTTAATGAGTTCCTTGGCTATTTTTATTACGATAGGAGTTTTTCCTGTACCACCCCATGTAATGTTTCCTACACTTATTACCGGCTTGGAAAGCTTCCGCGGATCCGTGAACTTCGAATCCAAATAGGACAAAATCCTGTAAATTAAAGTAAAGGGGTAAAGTATGATTTGCATATTCATTTTCTAGTTTTCTCCCAGAGTTTCACATATTTTATCAAAGTATAATAGGAATACATAACCGACAATATAAAACCTTCTTTACCGTCTAAATAACCGGCTTTTAGGATATACATCCTGGCAAACATCGCAAGAGGGTTGATTATTATTTGATAAACTTTGAATCTTTTGCCTTCCTTGGTCATCTCATCTGCTCGTAAACTGGAATACCTTTCCATTTTTTCAAAGAACTGGCTTAAAGTCAAAAACGGAAACTGAAGGATATGTTCCTTCATGTAACCTACTCTGCCGTTAAGTTCAAAAGTTTCATGGACCATCTGCTCCGTATACCTCATTTTCTTTTTATTGAAGAACTGCGGCTGCCTGTAATCCGGATACCAGCCGCAGTGCCTTATTCTATGGTCAAGAAAATGGCTGATCCGGGGAACATAATAAGCATCTTTGTCCGGCCCGTCTGCAAGTTTTTTTAGCACCTCATTCTTAAATTCCGGGGTTACTCGTTCATCCGTATCCACGCTTAAAATCCAGTCGTAAGCAGTATGTGCTAAAGCAATGTTCCTGAGCTTGCCGAAACCGACGAATTCCTGCTGGAATATCTTATCTGTATATTTTCTTGCGATCTCAACCGTTTTATCCGTACTATAAGAGTCCAGGACGACTATTTCATCTGCCCATTTTACGCTTTCAAGGCAGTCGCCGATCTTGTCTTCATTATTGTATGACATTATATAGACCGATAATTTATTTGCCGGCATAAAAACCTCCTGAATCAGACTTAAGACTAATACTTCAGACTACAGACTTCAGGCCAGAAACTACAACAAACCTTTTTATTTTATAGCTTTTAGCTGTTGTCTGCAGTTTGCAATCTGATTTTCATAGACTTTTATAAACTTCAATTATATTGTTTATAGTCGAATCTATGCTGAACTTTTCTTTTACAGAATTTGAAGCATCCGCGCCCATCTTCTTTCTTTTTGCTTCATCACTTAGAAGTATTTCAAGTACCCTTACCAGTTCCTTTGAATCTTCTTTCGGCACCAGATAACCGGTCTTTCCCGAATCAAAAGTCTCGGGTATCCCCCCGACATTTGTGCCTATCACGGGTTTTCCCATAGCCTGAGCTTCGATCATGACCTGCCCCAAGCCTTCTTTATCCCATGACAGCAGGCAAAATATATCCATCACAGCAATGAAATCCTGGATGTTTTCCTGGTATCCCGCAAAGATTATCTTGTCATGCAAACCGGATTCATCGGTTAATTCTATTAAGGTCTTTTTAAAAGGACCGTCTCCCAGTACAAGATAATAAACATCCGGATATTTATCTCTCAATACTTTAGCTGCTTCAATTAAATACTGCTGCCCCTTTCCTTTTGGAAGGTTCATCGCTCCGATGTTCCCAATAACTACCTTGTTTTCAAGCCCGTATTTTTTTCTTACTTCCATCCCAGAAACATTTGAATTAAATACCTTAAAATCCAATCCGTTATAGATTACCCTGACCTTATTTTCCGGTATATTTTCATTTATGATAAGGTTATCCTTAACTGCCTCAGATATAGCTATCACCTTGTCTGCCCATCTGTAATGGCTTCTTGAATACCATTTGTGCGGTATATCGGCATGCCTGTGAAATACTACTTTAAGCCTGGACCCTTTTAACCATTTTACGAATATGCACGGCCAGAATACTTTTCCCTGATGCGCATGAATGATGTCAGCTTTTTCTTTATTTACCGTGTTCCATAATTTTATAAATCCAACAGGGTCGAACGAACCTTTTATAGCGACAGGGTAAACCTTTATGCCAAGGGCCTTTGCCCTTTCAAACAAATAACTGTCCTGCGGGCATGCTATTGCGTTGTCTATCCCTCGTTTCTGGAGCTCGTTTACTATGGAAAGCATTACTTTTTCTGCACCGCCGGCTGTCCAGGAAGAATAAACATGCAGTATCTTTTTTAAACCCATCAATAAACCTCAATGCAAAATGCAAATTGAAAAGTGCAAAATTAAGGTGTCCTGACTTGAGTCATGACAATTTAAATAAGTTCTACAAAGAAGAACACCTCAATTTTGCATTTTACACTTTTATTTTTGCATTTATTTATATATTTTATTTCCCAGCTCGGCATACTCTTTAAAACTCGCTTTAAAAAACGTCTCAACAACTTCAAGGTTTTTTGCCTTTACACAAGCCCAATATTGGCCCAAAGAATAGCTCATTTTAACATAATCCCTTGTAAGCATCTGGGATTTATAGCATTCTAGAGCTTCTTTTTTTACAGGCCATTGGCTTGAGATATCAACCAAAATGTTCGGATAAACAGGAAACCAAATTGGATATGCATATACCATAAAATCGAAATTCATATTTTTTTCTAAACCTGTAAATGCCTGGTTTATCGCCCTGTGGTCAACATGGTTGTCAAGAAGGAACGGCAAAAACACGATCTCGGGTTTTTTATCCTCAATTATTTTTGAAAGGACATCTGATAATCCGGTATTGCCGGAAAGTGATTCGGCTTTATTTTGCAGGAAAGTATAAGACTCCACCTCTAATATTTTTAGCGCATTAAGCGATTCTTTGTCGCGTTCTTCTGAGTCATGAGTAAAGTAAACTATATCGCAGGTCCCGCCTTGTTTTATGTGTTTATACAAAGTCCCGCCGCAGCCGATTACCTCATCATCCTGGTGGGGAGCAAGAACCAAGACTTTTTTTCCGGGTAATTTATCTTCCAGATGAAGAGAGTATTTCAAGTAAGGCTGTATCGTTTCATATAAGCGGAATAACCTGCTATAGCGTATAAAATTTACCATTTAAAACTCCTAAAACAGACCAGAGACATCAGACTACAGACTTCAGACTAGAACCAACATTATTTATGTCTCTTGTCTGTAGTCTATATTTTCACAAGATTAAAGTTCCTGTGCTGTCCAATAGTTACGCGCTTTAAAAAATCCTGCATTATATCTTTTAAACTTCTGCATTTTAAGTATTGTTCTTTTACGGCTTTTATAAAAATATCATTTTCATGGCTCAGGATACCGCTCATTACAGAAGGGTGTTTTCCCGAATAACCGGCAAGATTTCCAAGGTCAGAAAAATAATCGGTCAGCTTTTTGTCACAGGTATTCTTGTCTATCCACGCATCATCATGCCAGAAATGGTGGAATGATTTTATCTTTTCAAGCATTATTTCCGGAGGTCTTGCCCAGCCGTAATGGAATATCCTTGCGCCGCAGTCAACAGCGCTTATCTTTTGTCCGTTTTTCCTGAAACCCTGGGCATCCCCGAAGGATCTTATCCCTGCGTTGTTGCGGATTACCCTGACTTCCTGTTTATACCAGTTACGGCCGGTTTGTACCGTAAAATAACTGCCATAAAAATGAAGGTATTTAAAAGCCAAACCGTCGATACTTTTGTTATCCTCGATTATTTCAAGCAGGGGTATTATATTCTGGAAATCGTCTTCATGCACCGCTTCATCTGCCTGCAAATAAAATATCCAACTTCCCTTGCATTGTTCAAGCGCCAGATTGGTCTGTTGTGAAAGGACAGCCCCTCCTGTCCTGTTATTCATATCCCAGACAGTATCTATTATTTTTACCTTTGGATCGTTGATATTTTCTATCATTTTTCTTGTCTGATCTTGTGAATCGCCGACACCGACAATAACTTCTCCGCAAATCGGCAAAACAGACCTTATGGACTCAATAAAAGGATATCCGTACTTTACCCCGTTTCGAACTATAGTGCAGCCGCTTAATCTCATTTAAACCCCTCAAGTTATTCCCGCTTTGCGGGATAGCTTAAATGCAAAATGTAAAGTGCAAAGTGCAAAATTGTTGTATCCCGCAAAGCGGGACACCTTAATTTTACATTTTTCATTTTGCATTTTGAATTCTTTAAAACATCTTAATGTTTTAAAGAGTAAAGTTTCTTTGCCCCATAATAAGCCCAGTAAGCCAGAACAACTCCATCGCTACCCCGGGCCCGCGCAGAAGAGTATCAAGGCAATCTCCGAACATAATTCCTATTATACCCCAGAACAAACCGAAGGCTACAGCTTTATAGAAACCATCCGATAAAAGATACATTTTCCAAACTTCTTTTAACCATGAATAAAATACAAAAAACAATACCAACATACCCAATAAACCGAATTCAGCAGCAAAATTAAGATAGAACGAATGAAGGTGAGGGTGGTGCCTTAAAACAGGTGTCTGCGCATTGTCCGGCAGCATTTTGTAGAACAACTCCTGCCTTATTCCCTGGCCCGGCCCGTAGCCAAAAACAGGGCTTGCTTTTATTTCCCATAACGCTACTTTGTATAAGCTCAATCTTTCCTGAACGCTTCCGTCGTTATAATTAGTTCTGCTTATTCGCGCACGTATCGTAGGAGATAAAAAATACAGCGCAGTTATAACTAAAACCGTTGTAACAGTGATGACCTTTAACTTAGAATTTATGGCCCATGACCTTATTCCATATACTGCGCCTAATATTAAATATGTGATCAAAGCTGCCGCATAATAACCCCTTGAACCGGTAAGGAAAATAGATCCTAAAAAGAATAATAAAAGAAAAATAAAGAAGTTCTTCACTGGCATTTTAAGTCCAGAATTATGCAGATAATGTCCAAGTGACAAAAACGAAGCCAAGAGGCATAAAGCTGCTAAAGCTATATGGGAACGCCCTCCTTTTAGCAGGCCTTCTTTTGCAAATTCAAAATCTGTAAATATTATTTTTGGAAACAAACCAAAAAATGCCAGTATTGACAGGAAAACAAGAATTGTAAATGTAATATAATATGTCCAGAAAGATTTTCTAAAAGATGAGAAATCCGGCAACGTATATCCCAGAACAAAAGGGAACATCCATTGCGTCAAATAACCCAACATCGCCATATAACCTATATTCGGCTCTTCTGAGAAAAATGAACGGATAAGCCCGTATATCATTAATATTTTCAGCCAGAAAAATAACTTTTCATGCCTTAACCTTTTCCACTGGTCCCAGGAAAAAAGAAAAGCTACCCCTCCCGTAATATACCCTATTACATGCGTAAACGGCATGCTCAATGCAAATAAATAGTTTAATATTTTTAGTACTTTATCCGTTATTTTGTTCATATTCAATTTGTTTGGTGTTTTGGTTTCTTTTTCTTAATTCTTATAGCTTATAACTTACTACTGGTTTATATATCCCCACTGCTCAAGCATGGACTTAAGCTGTGCAGATGAGTTTCCAATATTTTCTTTTGCCTGCATCTTATCCGATACAGTGCCTAAAATGACCTTTGGCAGAGTATATATTTTTGAAATAATGCTTTCTTCCGGCCAGCCGCTTATAAGTTCCAGGGATCTTTGATCCAAGGCCAGGCTTTGCAGTACAGGAAGCGCCATCTCCCCAGCCAGAACCTCTTGTTTTTTAAGGATTATTTTATCAACAAAACAGTTTAAAGTAAAGGTCTGGCCAGGATTATTAGTATTAAATACAATATCCTGCCCGTTACTTAATTCGACACTGAACATATTTCCTGTCTTTTTGAGCATTTTTCCTGAAGTCTTCATATCATACAAAAGCCCTTCTTCTATTTGTTCAAACTTAATCGAAACTACGGCTTTGCTATTCTTTTTTCCAATAAACAATAATTTATTCTCGCTGTTATCCGGAATAAAATTCCTTAAAAGTCCTCTTGTCTTGGAGGTAACCGACAAACTCCAAGGATGTATCAACGCTAAATTTTTCAGGCACATTATATCTTCTTTTAAGTCATAGAGCTCTTCGGGAACGACTGATTCTTTAGGGAATCCGTCACGTTCTTTGAAATTATTTATATACAGCCACCTGCCTTTCCAGTATACTCCCCTGTTCTGCCATCCCTGATGAAAACTTACCAAATGTCCACCGAATTTCCCGGAATCAAAGGAAGAAAGCAAACTCTTGCCCTTAAAACCCTGCGGTATCTTTGAGCCGGTTAAATCCAATATGGTAGGCGCCAAGTCCAGAAGCTGGACATATGTATCTATCTTTCTTGGGGGCTTTGCAGCATAAAACATCAAAGGCACGTTTATATCGTCCGGTGTAAGAGAAACACCGTGGGAATGGAATGTCATCCTTTTCTTTTTCCAGGCACCGAACTTGGTTGGCCAGTCAAATACGAGGCTCCGGAAAGTCACTCCGTGGTCAGCTGTAAACACTATCACGGTTTTTTTATCCAGTCCCGAAGATTCCAGGAATTCCCTTAAATAACCGATATACTTGTCGTGGTAAGCCACATCTCCCATATAAAGCATCTTTCGTACATTCGACAGCACGTGGCCTTGTTTCATCGAGGCCCACAAGTATCTTAAAGGGGGCCTGTACGGCCCGTGAGGCCCGTCATAATAAAGCATAAGGAAATATTTTTCCTGCCCGTGTTTTTTCAACCAGTCTATGCCCGTCATTGTGACATGAGGCGGGCTGTACCCGGAATGTTCAAGGTTTATAACTTCATCAAAGCCAAGGTCTGCAGAAAACCCGTGGCCGTCGCAAAACAACGAACAGGAACCGATGGCTGCAGTACGGTATCCGTTCTTTTTTAGTACCGAAGGCAGGGTTTCAAGTTTTCTTGAATAGAATTTTTCTCTTTCAATTTTTGTGACATCATAATGCATGCTGATCTCAGCTATCTCCGTAGGATACCTTGACATAAGGAAAGAAGGCACTGAAAGCTTTGTCATATTGCCGTTTGAAAGGGCTTTTGTAAAATCCACACTTTCTTCTTTATATCTGTAAAGGTTAGGAGTATAACCTTTTGAGATGCAATCCCCTCTCAGTGAGTCAATAACGATCAAAATAACGTTAGGTTTATCTATATTACTAACTTTGTTGTATACAGCAGGCTGGCCCCAGAAAGCAAGCCCCTGGCAACCACCTCTTTTAAAGATATCACCGGCATCCCTGAGGGGCATTGTAAAACATCTGTCTGGATTGCTCTTTTCAATTTCATCCATATTATAAAGATTTCTGTTCATGCTTATTTTTTTTGTGATAAACTTTATTTTTACTTTCTGGCCTGCAAAATCCTCCAGGCTTATATTTTCAAAATTCCAGGCACCGTCCCTGTCTTTCATCCCTGGATAAAAATATTTATAAAAGTCTTTATAATACCGGTCCGTGCTTTCATATTTAAAAGGGTAAAAAGAAAATTCGTTTTTTTCAAATATCTTGTGTTCTTGATTGTCCTTATCTATTACTATTACAGAAAACCTCATGGGGTCACACAGCTGCCTGTTGATGGAAGATATTGTTCCATAATTAAACTTCAAGACCGGTTTATCTGGCAATAAAAGGTTGTATTCTATTTGTGTAGTATCGGGTGCAAATATGCAGTCTTCATGATGTGTCTTTAACGGGAACCACCCCAAAGATAAATGCAGGTTCATCTCATGAGAGTGCAAATAGGGCGAATTTTGCTTATAAGGGTATTTTAGAAGCGCTTTATTTGCACTTTCGATGTTCGGGCTTAGGATGTCAGCCTTCGGGAGCATTTTTATAAGGTCATAGATAAGCAAATGCCGGTTCCCGATCCTATCCGAATCAAAATCCGGCATATTTATCCTTGAATCGTTCGGGATTACTAAAAATATATAGAATAAGCCGAACAAAACAACTACCGCCCCAAGAGATTTAAATAAAATATTCAGTGTTTTTTTCATAGTAAAAGCTTTATTTTCTATATGCTTTTTATTGTATTTTTCAATCTTTTATTAAGACATTTTCGTTATTTTCTAGAATATTTACCAGATATTTCTTCAGTTCCTGGAGTTTTGCCAGGTTTTTGCCGGATATATCGGTCAAATAACCGTCCGGAGAGCCTACATTATACAGCTCATATTTTACACCGTCGCGAGTAGGTATATAGATAAGCCTGTACTTGCCGTCATCAACCATCCTGTGTTTTGCCACGACAACGGTAGCCTTGTATTTGTTTTTAATAACAGGCTCAAGGTTATATGTAAAATCCACTTCCGAAATGCCTGTTATATCCGGGTAGTTTATTCTCTGTTTCTGATAAAACCCGTCCGTTATGTCGCTGAACCATATACCTGTTTCAGAAAATGCTTTTAATCCTAAGCTATCTTTTTCTTTTCTTAGTACAGGCATCAAGGATTGCCCGTCAAGTTTTGTTAATTCTTCTTCTCTTGCCAGTGTTCTTTTATTGCCTGCATTATATTTGGAATACCCCAAATGTTCCAAAAGCGTGGGCATAACATCTATCTCTCTTGTTACGCAATCGATCTTTGTCTTAGCATACTCATTCTTGGGGAATTTAATGATCAAAGGTAACTTTATTGCATAAGGCCCTCTCAAATGCTCGCCATGGCCTATTGACCACCCGTTCTCATAAAGGTTCTCTCCGTGGTCTGCTGTTATGATTATGATAGTATTATCATACAGGCCGTTTTTCTTTAAATATTCTACAGCCGTTGCTACGGATGAATCAAAAGCGCTTACACACCCGTCGTACAAGGCATTTATCTGCTTAATATCGTCCTCGGTTATTTTTTCTTTTTCATAAATGGTCGGAGGCTTATGATACTTATACCTGCCAGTATAACCGTCTGGAGTATACTTTTTATAAAACGGGTATGGGGCAGCATAAGGAAAATGGGTTGCGGAATAAAATGTCAGGCAAAAGAATTTTTCATTTTTTTTTAGGCAGTTTAAATTAGATTCAAGTTCCTTTTCAAGGATAAAGGGGTCTGCATTATTTGCAAACTCTTTTAACTCCGGGAATACCTTCCTTGCGAAGTTATTGGTCAAATAGGGCAAAAGGAAAAAATGCATTTCAAGGCTTCTCTGGTTTATTAAAGTCACAAAATTAAAATACGGCGCAGCTATTCTTTCAAAACCTATCTGCATCCTTGAAAAAACATCTCCGGCAAAATCACCCACGACGGCAGTTGAATAGCCTGCATTTTTTAAATCCTCGACGAAACTGTAAGGCCGGAGATCCCTGTTCCACTTATCAGGGAACATGTGCCTGACACCGTGATGCACGGGGAATCGGCCTGTTAATAGTGATATCATCGCAGGGAACGTGCGGGGCAGAGAACTGAAATGAGACCTGAAGATGACTCCTTCATCGATCAAAGCATTGATGTTAGGAGCCAGGTCTTTTCTATCATATACTCTGTCGAACCTTAAGGAATCAGACGCAAGTATTAAAATATTCGGGCCTGTATTCTGTACGTATCTTTTTGGAAATATGATGATTTTTACTATACAAACAGATAAAACAAATACTAGAACACAGGAAATTATATATAAGCTTCGTTTAAAATTCCGTAACATCCAGGAGATAAGCGAAAAACCAAAAAAAAGACAAAGGAAGTAATTAAATGTTTTGAAGAACCCGAAAGGTATGCTATCAGTTATAAAGACCTGGAAAGACCTTAATATGCCGCCTCTATCGTAGAATGTTTCAGTATATAACTGCGGGTATATTTTTATGCTGTATATGAGTAAATATGAAGTTATAAACACAAGTAAAAAAAATTTCATCCCTTTAAACTTGAAGACTGTGTTTTGGCCTATAAATTCAACTATGAAGCCTGTCAATAATCCTAGACTTAAATATGCTAAGAGTATTTTCAACTGTATAAAAATAACTTCAGGCCAAAACCTCGAAACGATAAACTTGCTTACTTCGGACTGTTTAACTCCCATAGCGCTGAAACCTGCATTCCATAATAAGGATATAACAAAAAGGAACAGGTAAAAGAATATCCCGCTATAAATACCGTTGAAAAATAAATACTTGGATATTTTATTCATTTTTAAAGTCTCATTTATACAGAGAAGAGATGGCGGAAAAAACTTCTTGTGGGGTTATTTCCATCATTGCATTTTTCTTAATTACTGTGTTTTTTTCTAAAGGAAACGGCCCTACCTGGCCCGGATCGGTCAGAGCGAACAATGCCACAACCGGCACTTGAAGGCTTGCGGCCAGATGCATAGCCCCGGAATCTATGCCGGCAAATAACCTTGCTTTTTTCATAAGCGCCGCAAGAGGCATTATCCCTTCGTTAGGAACAAATATCCTGACAGGCCCGTTTACATCTTTAGCTATCGCCGCCAGTTCTCCATATTCATTCGGAGCTCCTGTAAGTACGGGGATAAGGCTCGTATTTTTTATCAGCTGGATAACTTTTACCCAGTTTTCTTTTATCCAGCATTTTTCTTTTCTTTTTTTGCTTGCACCGGGAGATATAACGACAAAACCGGAAGTTATCCTTTCTTTTGCAAGCCAGCTCTGAGCTTTATTCAGTTCTATCTCAGGGACCGCAACAAGCCCTGAATAATCATCCGGTATACCGGTTAAACCAAGGCTGCCGGCAAGGCTTTTGTTATTAGCTATTGACGGAACACCCATTCTTGGTGTCTTGTTTGTCAAAAGGGAGTTTAAGGAAGCGGTTTGAAACCCGTACCTTTGAGGTATATTCGAAAAATAACTCAACAACAGCGATTCCGGCGATTCAGAAAATAATACTGACTTTTTAAAGCCTTCCTTTTTTAATTTATTCAATAAGTCTAACTTACTAAATAAATCATCAGGTTTAATTATAACTTCATCTACAAAACCCGCCGCTTTTAAGATAGCGGCAAACTCCTTTCTTGCTAAAGAATATATCTTTTTATCCTGCCAGGTTTTTCTTGCTGCGGCTAATAAAGGAAAGCTAAAAAGAAGGTCACCCAGCTGGTTCATATGGAAAAATATTACTTTTTCTTTTTCTATATCCATTTTTTTATTTTACCTAAAACCTCTTCAGGTTTTATATCTTTTAAGCACGGAAAATCTTTGCAAATAGGGCTTGTCCTGCACGGAGAGCAGGGATAATCTTTTTTCAATATAGACAGTTTTTTTGAAACAGGGGACGTTTCATTCACATCAGAACCGCCGAATATCATTACAACCGGTATATCAAGCGAAGCAGCAAGCTGCATAGGGCCAGTATCCCCGCCTATTACTACTTTGGAATTGCCTAATATCACAACCAGCTCATGTATAGAAGTCTTACCGCATAAATCCATAACTCTCTCACCCGATGTTTTAAAAGGCAGGCTCTTGTTCCCAAGAATAACGATTTTTGTTTTTTCAAATTCTTTAAGAAGAAGGGTAGCGAGTTCTTCGTAATAGGCAAGCGGCCAGATTTTGGAAAGACCGCGTGAAAAAGGAAGCATAGCAATTACCTTTTCACCCGGACCAAGTTTAAGGTTATCAATGATGTTTTTCCCTGTTTCCTTAACCTCTTTGGGTATCTTTATGTTGAATTCAGGGTTTATTTTTTGTCCTGACAGATAGCGTACGGTTTCAAGATTCCTTTTTATCGCATTTAAATTTTTATTTTCCGGATAAACTTCTCTGATAAAAATATTACTAAATTCTTTTAAACCCGGGACACCTATTTTTTCTTTTGCTCCTGAAAGAAAAGATATCAAACCTGTCCGGAATAATCCCTGAAGGTCTATGACCAGATCAAATTTTTCCTTTCTGATAAGGCGTACTACCCTCGCAAACTCTTTTATGCCGCCTTTCCTGTCCCAGACTATCGTATTATCCAGGCCGGGGAAAAGCGCTAGTATATCTTTAAAAGAATCAAAAACAAGCCATGTAATATGGGAATCATTATAGAGCTTTTTTAAAGCAGCAATCACAGGATTTGCATGTATAATGTCTCCGAATGAGCTTGGTTTTATTATTAATATCTTCATAATATTTATTTTTATATGAATCCGGTCTTAAAAGGTGTCATTCTCATGAAAATGGGAATCCAGTAAGTGCAGAGTCCAACGAAAGATTGGATTCCTGCTTTCGCAGGAATGACAAAATCAGACTTTTTAGAGTGGAACCCCTCCGGCAGGAGCCGGAGGCTCCTTTGAACAACGTGACATCCCGCCATCATTACATTCATTCCCGCCAAGGCGGGACTTACATCACGGCGGGGTAACCTCTTATATTTAATCTTTGATTCCTAATTGTATTTTTGCTGCTTCAAAAACATCCTGGACACTGATGCGTTCCATGCATACCTTCGTTCTACAGTTCCGTTCCCTGCACGGCTGACAGTCCACTTTTTTTGTGACTATTATTGTGTCACCTTTATAAGGGCCCGTCCGGCCCGGATCAGTCGGCCCTATTATGGCAACAGTCGGAAGGCCCAGAGCAACCGCTATATGCATGGGCCCGGCTTCATTTCCAATGAACAAACTGCTTTTTTTGTACAATGCCATTAACTCTTTTAAATCTAATTTATCGGTCAAATCTTTAACATCGCTTTTAGAAGAAGACCTTATCTTTTCATTTAATCCTTTCTCTTTACTTCCGCCTTCTTTCCCCCCGATCAGAATAACCTCGGCTTTTAGTTCGAGTACTAACCTGTTTATGAGCTCGCTGTACCTTTCCGGGAACCATCTTCTTGCGACCCAACCGCCGCCAGGATGTATTAATATCAGTGGTTTAGCACGGTCGATCTTCAGGGCCTTTAATATCTCATCAACTTTTGTGGATTTCTCTTCATCTACATTGAATTTATAATCAATCTTTCCCGTATCACAGCCAAGGTATGCCGCAACTTCAAGATGCCTCTCTATGCAGTGCATATTTTGGCTTGGGGCCTTTATCTCTCTGGATATAAGCCAGGATAATTCTCTCATCCCGTTAGTAGACGACGAAGCCAGTTTAAAATGCGCACCAGCCAGCCAGGCCATAAAAGCGGATTTAAAAAGACCGTGCAAGTCGAGGCTTACATCTATTTCTTTTTTCCTTAAACTTTCTTTCAGGCTTCTCAGGTAAGTATATGACACATTGCTTCTGTCAAAGACTATTATTTCATCAAGGTCGGGATTTCCTTCTAAAAGTGGAGCACAGCGTTCATCGACAAACCAGCCTATCCAGGCTTTCGGATATTTCTTTCTTAAAACCGATAAGGTCGGCAAAGAGAATACAACATCCCCCATACGGCTCGGCTGTATCATAAGTATCTTCGGATTAGGATGATGTTCAAGGTACTCCCTCGGCTCTTTTGACCAGTAATACTTGTGCGTAAAAGCTGTCAATTCTTCCATTGAATTTTTCATTTCAGCCAGGTATCCGGCAAGGGCTTTATCTTCCTTGACCTCTATCGGTTTACCGTAACAGACTACAGCAGGGCTGAAAGGAACAGGCATCTCATACTTGTCCCAGGCTTTAGTGAACACTATACGATGTTTTGAGGCGCTGATAGCAGGAATATACATCGTGTTGGATTTCATAGGAAGATAGGCTACTCCAGGTTTTATTTCGTGATAGGGCCCCCGCGGCCCATCTACGGCAAAAGCACAGGAAAAACCTTTTCTTATAAGCCTTATCATCTCTACCAATGCCCGCTCGCCCCCCCTGGATGAAGAACCTCTTACTACATTATATCCGAAGCGTTTTAATATGCCTGCCTGCATCTCGCCGTCTTTTGAAAGGCTGCTCATTATCACAACGCCTTGATTTTTATGACAATAACACAGAATAAACTGCTCGCCGTGCCAGAAACCAAAAACAACATTTTTTCTTTCTTTCCATACCTGGCTGTTTATTCTCCTGATCCGCAAGGTTATGCCTATCAAATTTATTATTATCCATCCTAATAACGATAATATTTCTGTTTTTGCCATATTACCCTATGCTTTTATCTAAGCCATTACCGATGCGGGATCGGTAATGGCTTTATTATTCCATTATTTTATTTACTATATCCAATGTCCGCTCTATAGAACCTGTCTGGCTTTCAAAGGCTTTTTTTGCTTTTTGGCCGGTATCTAAGCGGGTATTCTTGTCAGAGATTAATTCACCGGCTTTTGCGGCCAATTCATCTTCATTTTTTACCTCTATAGCTCCGCCGTATTCTTTAAGTATTTTAGATTCATTTGAAAAGTTTTCCATATAAGGGCCGAACAATATCGGTTTAGCACAGCGTGCGGGTTCTATCGGGTTCTGCCCTCCTTTATCCACAAGCGAGCCTCCAACAAAAACAATATCGCTCATAGGATAGAAATTCTGCAGCTCTCCGAAACTATCCAACAAAAAGCAGTCAAATTTATCGTTTGTAATAGAAGACCTTTTAGTATATGCTATGTTATTTTTTTCAAATAACCGGATTATTTCATGGATCCTTTCAAGGTGCCTTGGAGCAATTAAAAGTTTTACCCCTTTATTTGATGCTATTACCTTCTTCCAGGCATTAATAATTATCTCTTCTTCTTTGCTTCTGGTGCTGGCACACAGCCATATTAAGTCAGTATCATTAAAATTGAAATCTCTGCGTGAAAACTCATTTCCTGAAGAAAGGAAATTATATTTGAGGTTGCCCGTATTTTTCACATTTTCGCTGCTGCATCCGAGGCTTATGAACCTTTCCATATCCTTTTGCGACCTTGCAGATATAAAATCTATCTTTCTTAAGAGCTTTTGCCATAAGAATTTTAGCCTTAAATAATTCGGGTATGAATGATCCGACAATCTTGCATTAATTATTATTACTCTTAGATTATTCTTTTTTGCGGTGTTTATCATGCCCGGCCAGAGTTCTGTTTCTATGATGAGCAGGACATCCGGCAGAAATGAATCTATGAATTTCTGAACGATAAAAGTAAAATCAAGCGGAGCATAATAAATATGATCTGAAAGTTTATTATTTACCGCATATTCTTTGGCGGACCGGGTTAAAACAGTTATGACCACAGTATATTTTTCCTTCAACGGTTTTGCCAAGGATTCCACAACCCTTATTTCTCCGAGAGAAGCGCAGTGGATCCACAATACCTTCTTGGACTTTTCATCCAGAACATTTTTTTCAAAAAATCCAAACCTTTCCTTTATCCCCGGGGAAAAGTCTGTATAAAAGCGTTTTCTATTATGCAGGTATAGGAATATTACGGCAGGGACCAACAGAATAAATAGGAATAGATTGTAGAAAAAAATCATTTAGGTGGTTTTGCACGGGAAAAACATGGAATAAAAGAAAAACTTCTATCTTTTTACTCAAGTTCCCTTGGTTTAGTGGTAGAGTTGATACCGGCTTAAAGGAAATTTTAAAGCCGGCTCCGGCCTTGCTTTACCTCTTCTTTTTTGTGTTTGGGACCCAGAAAAACACTCCGCAGGATGTATATTGAGGCTGAAGCTCTTTGCTTTCCAGCAAATTCACGCCTATTTTATCAACTGAGATCATTTTAAATATTTTTTCCAGAACTGCATAAGAAGATACTTTCTGGCGTTCCGATATTTCACAGCTTTCTTCTTTTGCTTCATCGGACAGGAGCCTGTTTATGAAATTAGCCGACTGCTCCAAAGCTTCAAGAAAAATAGAATGAAGTATCTTTTCTAAAAGGTTTTCTGAAGCTTCCTTGGCATCGGTTATATCCTTTTCAACGGCACTGCCCAGAGTAGCAACAAAAAAACTCGCAGCGATCCAGCCTTCTGGCATATCCACTCCGAGCTCAAAATCTATTTTTTCTTTAGGTATGGTTTCAAAAACAGCAGACGGTTTAACGGCTTTCTCAAACCTTGCTTTTTCCCTTTTTACAGCTTCTTCAAGCTGCAGCGTGATTTCAGAGATGTTGGCCGTAGCCTTCAAAAACCGCAATATTTCCCTGAACCGCAAGTTTATCTTAAATCCCTTTATCTTTTTCAATCGTTATCCCTAAAGATAGCTAGTTGTCATGCCCGTGAAAACAGGCACCAAGAGTTTCCTAAACCGCAGGAAGATAGATTCCCTCTTTCGCGGGAATGACTTAGCTTCGAATTCAAATCTCAAAACTATAGTTTTCTTCGTACTAGATTATCCAATTTGGATACACCTGGTCCTTAAAGATTATTTTTTATATTTTAAAGTCGCTATTTTCTGCATTCTTTTTTTCTTGAAGATTTCCCACTCGTAGATCAGCGGGCTTGCGATAAATATAGTTGAATAAGATCCGATAATTACGCCTATAAGAAGCGCAAACGCAAAATCATGTATCACTTCGCCGCCAAAAAGGAACAGCCCGATAACCACGATAAAAACAGTAAATGACGTTATCACGGTCCTTGACAGGGTCTGGTTTATACTGTCATTTAATATTTTATAGAACGTTTCTTTGGTATAAAAACGGAGGTTGTCCCTTATCCGGTCAAAAATTACTATCGTATCGTTGATAGAATAACCTGCCAGGGTCAAAAGTGCGGCTACAACCGTGACCGTTATCTCTTTGTTGAGCACAGAAAACAACCCGAAGGTTATAAAAACATCATGAAACAACGCCACAACGCCAGCCGTACCCCACAACCCCGAATGAAAACGAAACGCCACGTAAACTATTATGCCGAGCATCGAAAAAACCACCGCCAGGTATGCCTGCTTCGCAAGATGCCTTCCTACCGTAGGCCCGACAAACTCCTTTCTTTCAATAACCGGCTTAAATTCCATGTACTTCTGACTCAAGACATCTATCACTTTGGCTGCAAAAGCATCCGAGTCAATATTCTGATGTTTGACCCTGAGAATAACGGAGTTACCCGAACTCTGGAGTTCAGTGCCCGTAATACCGGCCTCGTTAAGGGTTGAGCGTAAAGCTACCATTTCGACAGGTTTATCAAAACCAATCTGTATAAGTAGACCGCCTACAAAATCAATCCCGTAATTCGGGCCGCCCCTGAGTATTATTGACACTATCCCTAAAAGAATAAAAAAACCTGAAACTCCGTAAAAAAAATATCTTTTCCCTACAAAATCAACGTTAGTTTTTTTTAACAGTTCCACCTTAACCTCCTAATGTTATCTAAAAGATCATGCTAAAATTTTATTTCTTCTATTATGTGTTCCTGGAACAAGAAGTCATAAATAGTTTTTGTTACGAATACCGCCGTAAATATTGATATCGCCAGACCGATGATTAAGGTAACCGCAAAACCTTTTACAGGCCCGGTGCCAAACTGAAACAGAAATACCGCAGCGATAACTGTAGTCAGGTTTGAGTCGAGTATCGTTACGAAAGCTTTTTGGTAGCCTGCATCAATGGACAGCCGCGGGCTTTTGCCTGCTCTAAGCTCTTCTCTTACTCTTTCAAGTATAAGCACATTGGCATCAACAGCCATGCCCAGGGTAAGTATCATACCGGCTATGCCAGGCAAAGTCAGGGTAAACCTGAAATATGCCATTACGCCTAAGAGAAATACAAGGTTGAGCAACATAGCAAAGTCGGCTATCAGGCCTTCGGACTTGTAGTAAACAACCATAAATATTATTACTAACAGTACCCCGGTCAAACCTGCGACAATGCTTGACTTGATGGAATCTTCCCCGAGGGTAGGTCCCACGGTTCTTTCTTCGATAATCCTGACCGGGGCAGGCAGTGCGCCGGCGCGCAGCACCGTTGCAAGGAGCTTTGCGTCTTCCATTGTAAAATTACCTTCGATTATCGCTTTTCCATCGGGTATCCTTGAACGGATAACCGGTGCCGACTGTACAACGCCGTCTAAAACTATGGCCAGGTTTTTTTCAACATAGGCTTCCGTTACCCTTGCAAATATCTTTGCTCCGTCATTATTGAAAGTCAGCGATACATGAGGGTAGCCGAACTCGCCGCCCAGCTGAACCTTAGCGTCCACTAGTGTGGCTCCCGTAAGCTCCGGGGATGATTTTACTACGTAAAACCTGTCTTCCTTGCCAGGCAGGATAAGTCGGTCTTTGGGCAGGAGTTTTAGTATTTCGGGATATTTATCTATCTCGGCCATTTTTGCATTTTTCTGTTGAAGTTTTTCGGTTATCTCGCCCAGAGCGGTTGAATCATCTACGAGCCTGAATTCTAAAAGAGCCGTTTTGCCTATAAGGTCTTTTGCTCTTTCCGGATCCTTTATCCCAGGCAACTGAACAACTATCCATTTTTCACCCTGTTTTGCTATCAACGGCTCGGAAACCCCGAACTGGTCGACTCTGTTACGAATAATCTCAATGGCCCTATCTAGGGCATCGGCTACATTAATGCCTTTTTCTACTTTGTCCGCATCTAGTTCTAATATCAAATGCACGCCGCCCCTTAAATCAAGGCCGAGGTTTAGTATCTTGCTTAATATACTATCTTTCAACTTTTCTCTTTGATCTCTCTCATGCTGAGGCAGGCTATACCATTCATAAGTCGGGTACAAAAAGTAAAATGAAAGGCCCAGAAAAACAACTATCAACCCAATCCTTAACTGAAGTTTTGACATTTAGGCACCTCTTCCTTTATATATTTTTAAAATTGCTAAATAGGACTGATTTTTCATTAGATTTTATAATATTTATTTTGTTTTGTCTAATTGATTTTGCAATATCAGCGAAATTTTCTTTTGACATGACAAAGGAAAATGGTTTATCTGAATTTATTTTATCAACGATTTCCGTCTTGGAATTTGCAATAACAGGTTTATCAGCGTAGAACATAAAGCAGTTATCGTAGTGGCACCAGCCTTCATTAAGTGTTACTAGATCAAGCTTGATTTTTTTAACCTGGCCGATAAGTGCCTTGGTATCCTTATATTCCCTGCTATCCAGCGTATTTGGGATAACAGGGAAAAGAAAATAAATTGTAACCAGTATGCTTATAAATATTATTAAATACTTTGTGACCTTTATCTTCATATCCTTTACAAACCCATTGAAAACAGTAGCCGAAATAATGGCAAACGGAAAATACAAAGGGTTTATATAATGGTATTGTTTAACTTTAGCCAGCTGAAATATCAAAAAAGGAACAACAGCCCGCACATTCAAGTTTGAAGTGCAATAATTGATTACTCAAAAAGCATAATTTTTTG